>JAZRHO010000024.1:0-36029 GCA_045644805.1 Eubacteriales bacterium
TTATAGGCGGTCTTGGCGCTGCTGTTTGCGAAACTCTCGCAGAGTCTTGTCCCGTTCCTGTCGTTCGCGTCGGTGTTGAGGATCAGTTCGGAAGAAGCGGCAAGGTGCCAGAGCTTCTTGAAATATACGGACTTACTGCAAAAAATATTGCAGATAAGGCAAAGGCAGCTGTTTTGCTTAAAAATAAATAAAATACGAAAACGGTTTTATGCGGTGTATATGGCTCGCATAAGACCGTTTTTTAAGCGAGCAAATATAAAAATAAAAAAATAAAATAAAAATTTCAAAAAAACTGTTTACAAACGCTCAATTTTAAGGTAAAATAATAAAAGAAAATATATTATGGGAGATTAGGCTCAAATGTCAGACATCAAAAGTAAAAGAGTTTTGCTGAAACTATCGGGAGAGGCACTTGCCCGCGGAGGAGACGAGCTTTACGATATGAATTTCGTGGATTCCGTAGCCGCATCGCTTCTTAAGTGCGTGTCATTGGGTTATCAGATAGCCGTTGTTGTCGGCGCCGGAAATATTTGGCGCGGCAGGCAGGGCAAGGATATGGATGCAACAAGTGCAGACCGTATGGGAATGCTTGCAACCGTTATTAATGCTATATGCCTGAAGGACGCTATTGTAAGAGCCGGCGGAGACGCCCATGTAATGACTGCCGTTCCTATGGTACCGTTTGCGGAAAATTATACCGCTGAGGCAGCAGTAAAGTATCTCTCTGAGGGAAGTATAGTTGTATTCGGAGCAGGACTTGGAATTCCTTTCCTCTCGACGGATACTACGGGCGCTGTAAGAGCTGCGGAAATAAATGCCGACGCGATGCTTATGGCAAAGAACGTTGATTATATCTATACCGCAGATCCGAAGAAGGATCCGAGCGCAAAGAAGCTTGAGCGAGTTAAGGCTTCGGAGGTTCTTGCTATGAACCTTAAAGCAATAGACGCGACTGCAACCGCCTTTTGCCTGGCAAACGGTATGCCGATTCACGTTTTTGGGCTTAAAGACCCCGAAGATATTATAAAGGCAGTTAAGGGCGAATGCGTCGGAACTGTTATTACAGCTGAATAAAAAAATATACATATATCATAATTTACAAGGAGACAAAATATGAAACTCGATACCAAAGAATTTGAATCAAAAATGATTAAGAGCCTCTCCTCTTACAAAGAAAACCTTTCTACCATAAGAGCAGGAAGAGCTAATCCCGATGTTCTCAAGAAAATAGAAGTTGATTATTACGGCTCGCCCACATCAATTTCTTCAATAGCCGAGATAAAGGTAACCGATGCAAGAACAATAGTTATCACCGCGTGGGATAAGAGCGCGATGAAGGGAATCGAGAAGGGTATTCTTACCTCTGATCTTGGTATTCATCCTCAAAATGACGGAGCATGTATTCGCTTGACCTTCCCTCCTATGACCGAGGAGCGCAGAAAAGAGCTTTCAAAGCAGGTATCCAAAATGGGCGAGGATGCAAAGGTTGCTATCCGTAATATCAGACGCGATGCAAACGATAAAACCAAATCTATGAAGAAAAATTCCGAAATGACAGAGGATGAGGCTAAGGCAAGCGATAAGCAGATTCAGGACCTCACCGATAAGTACATAAAGGAAGTTGACGTTGTAACAGCGGCAAAGACCAAAGAAATAATGGAGATCTGATTATTCTTATCTCGCAAAGGATGGTATTCTGAATTGGGTAAAAAGAATGAACCCTTAAAGGTTGACGATAGATTGCGTTCCGTCGCGATAATAATGGACGGTAACGGCAGATGGGCAAAGAAACGTCTTTTGCCAAGAACAAAAGGCCATGAAAAGGGCGCGGCCATTATCGAAGACGTACTTCGCATTTTTAAAGAGATAGGCGTTCATTACGTGACTCTTTATGCATTTTCAACTGAAAATTGGAAACGTCCGAAGGCGGAAGTCGATGCTATAATGAACCTTGCATATAAGTATGTGGATAAGATTTATATGGATAGACTTAAGTCCGAATCTGACCTTACCGTTAGATTTATTGGCGATAAGAATGGGTTACCCGAAAAGCTTCGTGATAAGTGCATTGAAATAGAAAACATGTCAAAAAAGACAACATTTGTTTGCAATATTGCGCTTAACTATGGAGGAAGAGATGAAATAGCCCATGCTGCAGCTGAGGTCTCAAAAGCCGGTCTGCCTATGACGGAAGAAAATCTTTCTAAATTTATGTATACGAGCGGCACTCCAGATCCCGATCTTATTATAAGAACGGGTGGAGATTTCAGAATTTCAAACTTCCTTATCTGGCAGGGTGCATATTCCGAATTCGTTATCACCGATACGCTTTGGCCTGATTTCGGAAGACGCGATATTGAGGATTGTGTTCGTGAGTTCTATTCAAGAAAACGCCGTTTCGGCGGTCTTGATAAGGAGGACGAGAAACAGTGAAAACTAGAGTTATAACAGGTGCTGCAATTTTTGCGGTGCTTGTAGCGGTGATGTGCCTTGCCAATACTCCGGTTTATCCCATAGCACTCTCGATACTTGCGGTTATAGCGGTAAATGAAGTGCTCGGAGTGCTTTCTCTTAAAAAACAATATTTCATGGCAGTTCCCGCGTATATAATTGCGGCGGTAATGCCTACTCTTGCATATGTACTGTGCGAGATAATGGACATTAGAGAATATAAGTTCATTATAACTCTCACCGTAGTTCTGTTCGTATATATGCTTTATCTGTTTGTTGTCTCTGTATTCGAGAGAGGAAGGTTTACGGTTGCCGATCTTTCCATGGGATTGGTTTTGATTACCTATATAACGGTATCCTTCTCGGCTCTTTCGGTTATAAAATACATAGGCAACATAGGATTCCTCTGTATAGGAATGGTGTTTATGGGGGCATGGGTCAGCGATACCTTTGCTTACTTTACGGGCATGCTTTTCGGAAAACATAAGCTTATTCCGGAGGTAAGTCCGAAAAAAACCATTGAGGGCTCTGTGGGCGCAGTAATATGTACGACGATAGCCTTCATCCTTTTCGGTGCTGTAGTAGGAGCTGTTTCGGATTATAATCCGAATTATATAGTACTCGGTATATCCGGTCCGATTCTGTCT
Organism: Eubacteriales bacterium; assembly: GCA_045644805.1. Lineage (GTDB taxonomy): Bacteria > Bacillota > Clostridia > Oscillospirales > CAG-272 > UBA1740. The sequence continues at coordinate 3,099 of JAZRHO010000024.1, forward strand.
GTCGTAGGTCAGATAGGAGACCTTTTCGCTTCGCTTGTTAAGAGAGAAAAGGGCGTAAAGGATTACGGAAATCTTCTGCCGGGGCATGGCGGAATAATGGATAGATTTGATTCAATTCTTGCCGTATCCGGCGTTACTATGGTAATAGTAATGCTATTCCCGCCATTCACATAAATATAACAACCGCTTTTTCTTTATCAGATGTGCGAGCGGATATAAAAAACAACCTGAACGGGCCGGCTCAATAAAACGTGCCGGCTCGCTTTAACATATTCAAAGTCTCATAAAGGTGAAAAAGGATGAGAAAAAATATTGCCATATTGGGTGCTACAGGCTCTGTTGGACTTCAAGCACTGGATGTCAGCCGCACTCGCGGATATAATGTTGACTTAATAAGCGCGAATTCAAACGAATCTTTGGCAGAGAGCATAGCGCGGGAATTCAGACCTCGTTATCTTGCGATGGGAAGCGAGGATTCCGCGCGTTCTATGAGAGTGCGTCTTGCAGACACAGATATTAAGGTGTTTGGAGGAGATACGGGAATACTTTGTGCAATTGAAGAGTCATCGTTCGATGTAGCCGTGAATTCAATTCTTGGAGAAGCGGGGCTCATGCCTTCTCTTACGGTTATTGATAAAGGAAAAAGGCTGGCGCTTGCCAATAAAGAATCCTTAGTGATTGCAGGTGAAATAGTAATGGCACGTGCAAAAGAACGTGGAGCTCAGATAATCCCTGTGGACAGTGAGCACAGCGCTATATTTCAATCTATGAAAAGCGGCAAGGCGTCCGAGGTAAAACGGATTTTTCTTACCGCATCGGGAGGCCCTTTCTTCGGTAAGAGCAAGGAGGAGTTAAAGAAGGTAACTCTTGCTGATACTCTTGCGCATCCTACGTGGAAAATGGGAAAGAAAATCACTGTTGATTCTGCCACTCTTATGAATAAGGGATTTGAAATAGTTGAGGCGGCTCATCTTTTCGGAATAGGAGCGGACAGAATCAAGGTTCTCGTACACCGAGAAAGCATATTGCATTCCGCGGTGGAATATAATGATAACAGTGTCATAGGAGAGTTTTCCGTACCGGATATGCGTATGTGCGTGCAGTATGCGGTGGATTACCCCGAAAGACTAAAGGGAAATTTTGCAGAGCTTGATCTTACGAAAATAGGCAAGCTCACCTTTGCCGAGCCGGACGAAGAGGCATTCCCCTTAATAGCGCTTGCGTCGAAGGCAATGGAAGCAGGTGGCGGAATGTGCGCCGTTATGAATGCGGCAGACGAGGTGGCTGTCGATGCGTTCCTCAAAGAAAAAATAACATTTACCGAAATATCTGACGTTGTGATACATACTTTTGAGAAAATGCTTGACGCAAAAGGGGCGTCAAGTCTTGAAGAAATAATCTCTGCCGACAGATGCGCACGTTCCCTGGCAGATGAGTATATTAAGGAGATCAAAGCTTGAATACCTTCGTAACAGTAGTAGTATCAATACTCGTTTTCGGATTTCTGATTTTCATTCATGAGTTCGGTCATTACATTACCGCACGTATTTTTAAAGTCACTATCCAGGAATTTTCCATTGGAATGGGTCCCCGTCTTATCAGCTGGGTTTCAAAGAAAACCAATATAAGATATACAATATCGCTATTGCCGATCGGCGGATTTGTTGCAATGCCGGGTGAAAATGGAGAGTACAACGAATCAACGACAGACGAAACAAAAGAGCCTGACCCTTATGCTGATGACCCGAATACATTCGGTAAAAAGCCTGTATGGCAAAGATTTATAATAACAGCAGCGGGAGCCACTGTCAATATAGTTGCCGGCTTCCTAGCTATGATACTTCTGACTTCTCTTATAAACATAGGAGATACCTCTGTTGCGCAGTTCTATGAAGAAGAGGAGCTTGGCTGTGCTGTTGTTTCAGACGAGTGGCTCGAAGAGGGAGATGTTGTGCTGGCGGTTGACGGAAAGCGCGTAAATATTCTTGACGAGCTTTCTTATGAAATAATGAGACGCGGAAATAAACCCATCGACGTTCTTGTTTTGCGCGATGGTGAAGAGGTTCTTCTTGAAGATGTCGTATTTGCTACAGATGAGCAGGACGGTCAGGTCTTCGGAGTGATGGATTTCAAGGTAAGAGCCGTCAATAAGACTTTTGGCTCTGTGATGAAATATTCTTGGTGCAAATCTGTTCTCATAGTAAGAATGTGCTGGGAATCTATTTATGATTTACTGACGGGAAGATATACCGTTGCTGCTGTATCGGGTCCCGTCGGAATATCGACGGCAATCGGAAATGCCGCAAAACAGGGCTTTTCAGCACTGCTCTATATCACAGTTCTTATAAGTATAAATCTCGGCGTAATGAATCTTTTGCCGATTCCCGCGCTTGACGGAGGAAGACTTATAACCTTGCTCATAGAAATGATTACACGCAAAAAGCTTCCCGCAAAGGTAGAGGGAATGATAAACGGGATAGGACTTATGCTCCTTCTCGGCTTGTCGGTTGTTATAATGATAAAGGACGTAATTCAACTTTTGATATAAAAAGAGATTAAAAAATGACGTATAATGATTACAGAAGAAAAAGCAATCCAATAAAGGTAGGAAATATAGGAATCGGAGGCGAGTATCCGATAACAGTTCAGTCAATGACTAATACCGATACTCACGATGTTGATGCAACCTACCGTCAAATAATGAAGCTCTCGAGCGCAGGATGCGATATCGTGCGTCTTGCTGTTCCCGATATAGAAGCGGCAAAGACGTTTTCTCTGCTTAAGCAAAGGGATATTGAAATTCCGTTAGTTGCCGATATTCATTTTGATTATAAAATTGCTATTGCCGCTGCCGAAGCGGGAGCTGATAAAATAAGAATCAACCCGGGAAATATAGGAAGCCGTGAAAAGATCGCTGAGGTTGTAAAAGTATGCCGTGAGCGTTCATTGCCTATAAGAATTGGCGTTAACTCAGGTTCGCTTGAAAAGAAAATTCTTGAAAAGTACGGCTCTCCTGTTGCAGAGGCGCTGGCGGAAAGCGCTCTTTATCATGCGTCACTGCTAGAAGACCTTGATTTTACCGACATAGCGATTTCCGTGAAGGCTTCAAACGTAAACGGTATGCTCAAAGCAAATAGAATTCTTGCGGATAAAACTAATTATCCTCTTCATCTCGGAGTAACCGAGGCAGGAGCAAGAGCTGCTGCTATTGTTAAGAGCAGCATAGGTGTCGGAACGCTCCTTTCGGAGGGGATAGGGGATACCGTCAGAATTTCATTGACAGATGATCCAACAGAGGAAGTCAAGATTGCAAAGCACATATTAAGAGCTCTTGATCTTGAGATGCACCGCGGACTTGATATAGTTTCATGTCCTACGTGCGGAAGAACAAAAATAGGGTTGATATCCTTGGCTCAAGAGTTTGAGCGCCGTGCCGAAGAGGAAGGTATTTTAGATAAAAATATCAAGGTTGCGCTTATGGGCTGTGTGGTAAACGGTGCGGGTGAGGCAAGAGAGGCCGATATAGGAATTGCCGGAGGTATAGGCGAAGGCTTACTCTTTAAAAAAGGACAAACAGTAAGAAAAATAAAAGAAGAAAATCTTATAGACGAGCTTATAGAAGAAATCAAAAAAATGTAAGAAGCCGTTAAATTAAAAAAGGCTTCTCGGAAAGGAAAAATATGGCGGAGAAGAAATTTTTAGAAGTCTTTTCGCGGTACAAGCCGGCAAAAGAAAAAAGAGAGCTTCTTGATTTGGCAGAAAAAGCTTCCTTCAGATATACCAAGAACCCTATGCGTGTCGAGGTTGACCTGACTTTTCCTATGCATGCGGACGCGGAGCTCATATATGAAATTGAGGATGAGTGCCGAGAGCTTTACGGAGCTCAGTCTTTTAAAATATTGCCGCATTTTTCTCCTGAAATATTTGACATATCATATTTTAACGAAATAGCGACTGAGGCAGCGCTTTGCGGTGCGGTAACGAACGGATTCTTTTCCGGTGCGGAATATATGGATGACGGCAATACGATAACAGTGGGAATACCTTACTTTTCAAATGCCGTAACCTTCGTTAAAGAATCTAATGCCGAAACAATGCTTTCGAATATATTAAAAAGCCGATACGGAGTTTTCCGTAAAATTAGAATAGAAGAGGGAAGAGGCGCGAGCGCGCGCGCGAAGCTTATAGAAAACCGCCGAGCTGAAATTATCAAGCGAGCGGAAGAGCAAAACCGTGAGCAGATAGCAGAAGAAATGAGAGCCCGCAACGAGGCAAAAGAGGCTGAGGCAAGAGCGCTTGACCCTCACTATGATTTTGATAAAAAGGCAGGAATATCTTCGCAAACAGGTAAAAATCTCGATATATCGGATACTGAATTTTTGAGAGGCTGCACTACATACATAACAGACTCCCCCGAGCTTATATACGGAGAAGCGTTTGATATAATCGAGCCGACTCCCTTATCTGACGCAAGCAGCGTGAAGGGGCAGAGTATATTTTTGGGAACTGTGTTTTCGGTTGAAACTAAGGAAAATCGAGCTGGTGACAGAGTAACAGTTACAATCGGTATATCTGATGGCGCATCGGGTGTATATGTAAAGAAAAGTTTACCGCCTGACGAGGCAGGCTTTGCAAAAGGAATCAAATCCGGCGCGAATATAGCCGTTTTCGCAAGACCGATGCGCGATCGGTTCGATAATGAGCTTTTCTTGTCTTTAAAGGCTATTATGAAAATAAATAAGAAGTTTCGTATGGACAACTCGGAGAGAAAACGTACAGAGCTTCACCTTCACACCAATATGTCGCAAATGGATGGGCTTATCACACCGTCTGATCTTGTCAATACCGCGATAAGGTGGGGGCATTCCGCAATAGCTGTAACCGACCATGGAAACGTTCAGAGCTTTCCCGAAATAATGCTTGCGCTTGAAAAAAGCGGCAACAAGGATCTCAAGATCCTTTACGGAATGGAAGCGTATTTTGTCAACGATACCGCCAGATGTATGTTTGGCGCAAAATATCCGTCGTTTGACGATGAAATGATAGTTTTTGACCTTGAAACGACAGGTCTTTCAAACCGCACCTGTAAAATAATTGAAATCGGCGCAGTAAAAATTAAAAGCGGAGAGATAGTTGATACGTTTAATACGTTTGTTGATCCGGAAGAGCATATAACAGAGCAGATAATCGCTCTTACGTCGATAACTGACGATATGGTCGCTGGCGCACCGAAGGAAAAGGAAGCCGTTAGAGCATTCCTTGATTTTGCAGGGAACAGAATGCTTATAGCGCATAATGCGAGCTTTGACGTAGGCTTTATCAGAGTAGCGTGTGAGAGATGCGGATTTGCTTTTACTAATTCATATCTTGACACGGTTGGGCTCTCCAAGTATCTTAACAGCGATATTAAGAACCATAAGCTTGATACTATAGCAAAATATTATAATCTTGAGGATTTCCATCATCACAGAGCGTGTGATGATGCCGCGATACTTGCAAGAATATTTTTCGAGATGCAAAAGCGTCTCAAGAGCGAGGGCATTGCAACGTTTGAATATTTGATGAGCGTCATGAGCGAAAAATCCGATCCGCTGAAGCTTCCTATGTATCATATGATAATCATAGCGAAAACACGGGCAGGTCTTAAGAATCTTTATAAGCTCATTTCATTCAGCTATTTGAACTATTACAGAAAAAAGCCCAGAATTCCAAAATCCGTTCTGGAGCAGTACAGAGACGGACTTATAATAGGCTCTGCCTGTGAGGCGGGTGAGCTTTACCGTGCTATACTCGACGGCAGAAGTGATCAGGAGATAGAAGAGATAGCAGATTTTTACGATTATCTTGAAATTCAGCCTGTATGTAATAACCGTTTTCTTATAGCAGAGGGTAAAATTGCGGATGAAGATGGCATAAAAGCGATAAACCGTAAAATATACGAGCTTGGAAAAAAGCTTTCAAAGCCCGTATGTGCAACCTGCGATGCTCATTTTCTTAACGAAGAGGATGAGGTGTACCGCAGAATTATTCTCGCAGGCATGAAATTCGCCGATGCGGATAATGAGCTTCCTATCTATCTTCGCACTACTGAAGAAATGCTTGCGGAGTTTGATTATCTAGGTAAAGAGGCTTGTGAGGAAGTAGTAATAGATAATCCCGCGAAAATTGCGGAAATGTGTGAAAAAATACGCCCGATTCCCGAAGGCAGATACGAGCCTGATATTCCGGGTGCCGCCGAAGAACTCACGGAGTCATGCTGGAAGCGTGCTCACGATTGGTATGGAGATCCGCTTCCCGAAATTGTTGAGAAGAGACTGAAAAAAGAACTCGATTCTATCATCAAAAACGGATTTGCTGTTCTTTATATGATAGCTGTTAAGCTTGTTGCATATTCGGAGAGCCTCGGTTACCTTGTAGGCTCACGTGGCTCGGTCGGATCATCGTTTGTCGCAACAATGTCGGGAATTTCAGAGGTTAACCCTCTGCCTCCCCATTATCGTTGCCCGAGGTGCCGTCATACCGAGTTCTTTACAGACGGAAAAATCGGCTCGGGATTTGACCTTCCCGATAAGATTTGTCCCGAATGCGGAGAGCCTTTAATAATGGACGGTCACGATATTCCATTTGAGACATTCTTAGGATTCTACGGTGATAAATCACCCGATATCGACCTTAACTTCTCGGGTGACGTTCAAGGTAAGGTGCATAAATATACAGAAGAGCTTTTCGGCGAAGGCCACGTGTTCCGTGCAGGAACGATAGGTACTCTTGCCGATAAGACCGCATGGGGATACATAAATAAATATCTTGAAGAGAAGCGTATATCAATTCCGAAGGCTCAGGTAGACTATATGGTTACCCAAATGGTAGGCATAAAGCGTACAACGTCACAGCATCCCGGAGGTATTATCGTTGTTCCCACGGAATATGAAATATACGATTTCTCACCGGTGCAACACCCTGCTGATGACCCTAATTCTGATATCATAACTACTCATTATCAATTCTCATATCTTCATGATACTATACTTAAACTCGATGAGCTCGGGCATGATATGCCTACTAAATACAAGATGCTTGAGAAGTATACCAATACGAGCGTTCTTGACGTCAAAATGAACGATACGAGCGTTTACGAGCTCTTCCATTCCACCGATCCTCTTAAAATAAGTCCCGAGGATATTGGAGGATGCAAGCTTGGAACGTACGGTATACCAGAAATGGGAACAAAGTTTATTCAACAGGTGCTTCTTGACGCACAGCCGAAAACCTTTGCCGACCTTCTTCAGATATCAGGTCTTACGCATGGCACTGACGTTTGGCTTGGCAATGCCCAGGATCTAATAAAAGCGGGAACCTGTACGATTTCGGAGGTTGTGGGTACAAGAGACGGTATTATGCTTTATCTGATACGCCATAATATAGATGATTCAACCTCGTTTAAGATTATGGAGGACGTACGAAAGGGAAAAGGCCTTAAGCCGGAATACGAGGCTACAATGCGTGAGCATGGAGTACCGGATTGGTATATCGGCTCGTGCAAGAAAATAAAGTATATGTTTCCAAAGGCGCATGCGGCAGCTTATGTTATGTCAGCTATTCGTCTTTGCTGGTACAAAATATATTATCCAATGGAGTTTTATGCCGCGTTTCTTACGGTTGCACCGGGAGGCTTTAATGCTGAAGTGGTATCAAAGGGATATCGCGGTGTATCCGATTGCATAGCAGAAATAGAGAAGAAATCTCAAGAAGGGCAGGCAACCGCTAAGGATAATGAAATGCTTTCTACCATGCAGCTTGTAAGAGAGGCACTTGCGAGAGGAGTTCAGTTCCTTGGAGTTGATCTGTTGAAGTCTGACGCAAAAGCATTCCTTCCCGAAAACGGTAAAATACGTATGCCGTTCAATTCCTTGCCGGGACTTGGAGATACCGCTGCGGAAAAGATTGTGGAAGCAAGAGATAACAATAACATTTTCTCTATTCAAGAGCTCCGCGAGAAGTCCGGTATATCAAAATCCATAGTTGAGCTTCTCAGAAGAAACGGTGTTCTTAAAGGACTTACCGAAACAAACCAACTTTCATTGTTCTAAATGAAAAACGGCTGCCGCGCTATCCGTATGGCAGTCGTTTTTTATAATTTGTAAACTATAATTTTCATTATCCGATGAATATAAGAAGAAAGATAAGAATAGCACATTCTTTATCACCGCATTTCGAAAGAAACAAAAAAGCGGCAAGCGCGATTAATAAAAGCTCCTCCGTCCCTATTTTCGGAATTAATGTTCCAATGTGGATATCTTTAAAATTAAAGCCGCGTAGAATTGAAGCTAAATCGAAGCCTCGGTCTTTTTGATATGTAGTCTTTTGCTCATTATGCAAAAACACCTCGTGCTCTTCTTCCTTTTCATCCTTCGGAGAAATTTTTGTATCCGCTTTCGGAATTTCTACGCGTGAAAGCTGAGGCTTTTCCTCTTTGACATTGTTCTCAAGCAGTGAGGTTCCGTCGTAATTATCGGGGATTTTTATTGAACCCTCGTCGCTGTAATAATTTCTTGAATACATCTCTTACCTCGCTTTCACAAGGTCGATAATCTCAATTACCGACAGCATAGTGTCGATAGTCCTTGCGCGGTCTTTTGAAACATAAGGCTTAAGCGCGCAAAGCAATTCGCGGTGTCTTTTTTTGTGAAAGACCTGTGATTTGTTCATTTCTTTTTGAGGAAAAGCCATTACGGGCTCATCGGTCTTCTTATCATCCGATACGTTATCGCTAACCTCTGCTTCCTGTGTATCGGTATCACTTACCACAGCTTCGGTTTCCGTGCTTTGTGCGCTGTCGGCAAGTGAACGTATTTTGTTAATTATATCCGGATTTTCCATAATGACACTTATGATTTTTGATAAATCGTTGTCCATTATTTATTACCTCGCTTATAATCATTTATTATTTTCATAGCGCCGAAAAGGTTTAATTTGTTTGTGTCGGAAAAAAGCGCGCGCAGCTTTTGAAGCTCTTCCTTAGGCGGTGTTTTTTCCGGCAGATTAATTCCGTATCCTTCTGTCATCCTTCTGATTTGCGCCCAAAGCTCAGCGTCGGGAAGAGCCGCTAGTGCATTGAGTTTTTCTTTGTCTATTTTCATTTGGTTCTCCGTTCTGTATTTATGGCAATATAGTCTAATAAAATTATATTCTGCCATAAAAATTTGGTGACAAAAAGGTCCGGATAGGCTCATGCTTTTTAGCCTGTCCGGACCTTGATAATATTATAAAATTTTAGACATCAGAGAAAACGTGACAGTGAATTCCGTTCCAGTATCCTTGGAGCTGTTTACTGTGATTTTACCGCCAAGATTTTCGCATATGTTTTTTGCGATTGCAAGCCCAAGACCGAAGCTTCCCGTGCTCCTTGCCTTGTCGCTTCTCCAAAATCTTTCAAAAAGATGAGGCATCTGCTCTGGCTGTATATATGAATTTTCATTTTTCACGGAAAATTTTATTTCTCGTCTTGATTTTTTCAGCTTTACAAATATTCGGCTTCCGCCGGGAGCGTACTTTATTGCGTTATCTACGAGGATATACGCAAGTCTTGTAAAGTAATCCGCATCGCTTTTAAGAAAAATCTTTTTACTTATATCTGATTCAATAATAATATTTTTCTCAAATGCGACAGGCTCCATTTGAAGAACTGTTTTCTCGCATATCTCGCTTATATTCGTGTCCTGAAGATGTATCTTTTGCGTAACGCTTTCACTTGTGGCGAGCTCCAGCATACTATCCACCAAGCGGCGCATTCTCTCTGCTTCTTCCTTGGTAGAGTCAAGCCAGGCATCGATCTCACTTACCTTCTTATCACCGTGAGATTTTATTATTTCGGTATTTGCGAGTATAACAGTAAGTGGAGTTTTCAGATCATGCGATGCATCCTGAACGAACTGCTTTTCGCGCTCCCATGCAGCTTCAACTGGTTTCATAGCAACTCCGGAAAGCGCAGAGCTTAAGATAAAGAAGAGAACCAGACATCCGATGATGGATATTAAAGATGCGTAGATGGCTATTGCTATTCGGTTTAATAGACTGTCAAGCGAGGTAAAAGATATAGCTGTTTTATACTGTCCGCGCGTTATGCGGTACAATAAGTAATTTTCAAAAATAATTCCTTGGCTTTCCTCTTCCTCAAGTATAGCATACACTGCCGTATTTATCGTGTCGGTGAGTGATGAGGGAAGCTCGTTCGAATAAACTTCCGTTATTTCCATATTCTGATTGAATATAACGGTAATGGTTGAAATTGAGAAAAATGTATTTGTAAAAGGATTGTCTGCTTTGCTGGGAGAATTCTCTTTCGGAATTTCTTCGCTTGACATAAGCGACATTGAAGTATTTCCAAGCTCGAGAATAATCTGATTTTTTCCGATTCTGTAAGCAAGTCCGCAAATTGATACCATTACTATGGCAAGAATAACGCTTACCATTATCATCGTTATCAATATGAACTTGTGCTTAAGCTTTTTTAACATGTTTTTTCCTCCAGCTTGTAACCCAGCTTCTTTACAGAGCTAATGGCACATTCTGATTCTATAAAGGAAAGCTTTCTACGTAAGAATGAGATGTACGCCTCAACGTTATTATCAGACGTATCGGAGTCATATCCCCAAACCTTTACGATAATATCTTCCTTTGAGATTATTATTCTGGGAGATGTCAAAAAGATTTTAAGTATTTCTGCTTCTTTAAAGCTTAGTCTGATATGCTTACCGCTTGCTTTGGATAAAAGCTCTGATGTGTCGATAGAGAGAACCGTGCCGAGAAATTCAAGCTCGTTAAGTATTATTTCACCTTTTCTGCGCATGAGAGTGCGCAGACGCGCCAAAAGCTCCTCCGTTGAAAACGGCTTGGTCATATAATCGTCTGCACCCGAGTCAAGACCCTGAACCTTATCCTGTATTGTATCCTTTGCAGTCAGCATGAGGATAGGCGTCATTACCTTTTCTTCGCGAAGCTTCTTTATAACATCAAGTCCGCTCATTCCCGGAAGCATACAATCGAGTATGATGCAGTCGTAAATACCGCTTCTTGCAAACTCATATCCGTCATTTCCGTCGTATACTGTGTCTAAAAGATACTTTTCGCTTTTTAAAATTTCCGAGAGCGCATCGGCAAGATTTTTTTGATCCTCGACAATAAGTATTCGCATAAGGCTTCCTTCCAAATAATATCCTTTACATAATAATTATACACCATAAATTCCTTTTACGCAAGGAGTAAGATGTAAATTAAGACATAATAAAACCGACTTAACTCTAATTTTGTGTCAAGTCGGTTTTGTGTTATTATTCTACTGTAACGGATTTTGCGAGATTTCTCGGCTGGTCTATATCGCAGCCGCGCAAAACGGCTATATGGTATGCGAGGAGCTGAAGAGTTGTAGCGATTGCAATAGGCTGTAACATTGACGGAGTGTCTGAAAGACCTATAACAATGTCTGCAACCTCGGCTATATGCTTATCCGGGTGTGAAAGGGCAATTGTTTTTGCTCCGCGTGCCGAAACCTCCTTAAGGTTAGAGAAGGTTTTTTCCTGCATACTTCCGTCGCCGAAAAGCGCAATGACAGGAGTTTTGTCTGTAATTAAGGATATAGTTCCGTGCTTAAGCTCACCGGCTGGATATGCCTCAGAGTGAATATAAGAGATTTCTTTGAGCTTAAGAGACGCTTCAATAGCTGAAATATAATCCCATCTTCTACCGATAAAGAAGAGATTGTCAGAATCGTATATTTCTTTTGCGACTTGTATTATCTCTTCTTCGCGAGAAATAGCTTCTTTAACAGTATAGGATAATTTCTTGATTTCCGTAAAGAGATTTTTTGCATCCTCTTGTGAAATTTTATTTAAGTAAAGAGCCGCATCAACCGCAAACATAGCAAGGACAGTGCACTGGGCAGTGTATGCCTTTGTTGAGGCTACCGCAATTTCTACGCCTGCTTGAACGTAAATCGTAGCGTCTGACTCAGACGCAATAGATGATCCTACGGTGTTAACTATACCTAGAGTGTAAGCACCGCGCTTCTTTACCATGCGTAACGACGAAAGCGTATCTGCAGTTTCACCGGATTGAGAAATAAAGATAACAAGCTCGTTTTTATCCAAAATGGGCTCAGAGTATCTGAATTCCGAGGCGATGTAGGCATCGCATCTTATACCGCAAAGCTTTTCGATAATGCTTTTGCCGTAAATTCCAGCATGATATGCCGTTCCGCATCCAACTATGCTGATGTGAGTTATATTTTTGAGCTTTTCCTTTTCAAACGGTAAGCTTGGAATATTCAAGCCGTTTGAGTAAACAGTGCATAATTTGGTGATAATATCGGCTTCATCGGATATTTCTTTACGCATGAAGTGAGCATAACCGCCCTTTTTTGCGCTTTCTGCATCGAAGGATGCGACTTCTATGCTTCTTTCGATTATATCGCCATTCTCTGAAAAGACGGTGACACCCGATATGCAAACTCTTGCGATTTCGCCTTCGTTAAGGCGGAAATATTTGTTTGTGTAAGCCAAAAAGGCAGGAATATCGGAGGAAATAAAGGTTTCACCTGCTCCTATTCCTATAAGAAGAGGACTTTCATGGCGCACGCACCAAATTTCATCTGGAGCATCCGCAAACATCGCAAGTATTGCATAAGATCCGCGGAGCATTTTGCATGATTCAAGAATTGCTGTTCTGGGATTTTTTGTTTCTTTGTAAAAATAATCAATTAAAAGAGCTGCGGCTTCTGTGTCTGTCTCAGAAGAAAATTCATATCCGAGTGCATTTAGCTTTGCGCGTAAAAGCAGATAATTCTCAATAATTCCATTATGAACTATCATGACTCTATTGTTTCCGTGCGGATGGCTGTTTTTATCGCTTACCGCGCCGTGCGTAGCCCAACGTGTATGACCGATAGCTGTATTTGACGAGGGTAGGGGAGATTTGCTAAGCTGTTCTTTCAAAACGTCTATTTTTCCAGCTGCTTTTTTTACGTGAAGTCCGGAAGAATTAACTGCTATTCCCGCACTGTCATATCCTCGGTAAGAAAGCTTTTCAAGAGCCTCAATAGATATATCTGATGCGTTGCGGTTGCCTGTGTATCCAATAATTCCGCACATAAATTATTCTCCGTTTCAATATTTGTCAAGAGCCTTTTTTATATCACTTGCAATATTTTCGCAAAGATTAACGGTATTAGTATGATCTTCGCTTTCAACCATTATTCTGACCAGAGGCTCTGTTCCCGAAGGACGGATAAGAAGTCTGCCGTTTCCGGCAAGCTTTTCATTCGCTGAGCTTATTACGGATTTTATTGTTTCATCGAACTTAAGAGCCTTCTTTTGCGAATCACTAGCTTTTATGTTTATCATATGCTGTGGATATTTATGCATAACAGCTGCAAGCTCTGAAAGCTTCTTCCCGCTTTCTTTAATAGCTGAAAGAAGGAAAAGTGCCGTAAGCTGTCCGTCACCCGTTGTTGCATAGTCACGAATAATGATGTGCCCCGATTGCTCGCCGCCGAGAGAATAGGAGTTTTTTTCCATTTCTTCAAGAACGTAACGGTCGCCTACCTTTGTATCAATGAAACGGATGCCGTTTTTTTCGCAGAATTTAGAAAATCCGCAGTTTGCCATAACTGTTCCGACAACTGTATCGGATGCCAGCTTACCGTGCTTCCTCAGCATAAGCGAAAGAATAGCGAGAATATAATCTCCGTCTATTACGCAGCCGTTTTCATCAATTGCCAAGCATCTGTCCGCATCTCCGTCAAAAGCAAAGCCCGCATCGAAGCCGCCTTGCTTTACGTGTTCCGTTAATGCTTCAAGATGTGTTGATCCGCAAGAAGCGTTTATGTTTTTTCCGTCGGGCTCGCATGCTAAAAATTCACATTCTGCGCCAAGTGAGGGAAAAACATCCTTCGCGGTAGCATAAGCAGATCCGTTTGCGCAGTCTATAACAATTCTCATGCCAGATAAAGAACAGCCTGCGCTCCTCTTGAGATATTCTATATAATCTTTCTTTAAATTATCGGCATTAAATGTTTTTGCGCTGTATGAGGCAATCTGATCAGATTGTGCTCCGTCAAAAATAAGCTCTTCGATTTTTTCTTCCTCTTCGTCGGTGAGCTTGAATCCGTTTTTACCGAAAATTTTTATTCCGTTGTATTCATATGGATTATGAGATGCAGATATCATAATTCCCGCATCAAACCCCTGCGTTCTTGTGAGATATGCGACAGCGGGAGTAGATATAGTACCGAGAATATAAGAATCGAATCCCATATCGGAAAGTCCCTCCGAAATCGCTTCGGTAAGAGTCTGTCCCGAGATTCTTGTATCTTTTCCTATAAGAACCTTTCCGACATTTTGGTTGTTCTCGGAAAGCACGTGTCCGAGCGCACGTCCAACTTTTTTTGCCAGCTCGTATGTAAGAAATTCAAATGCCACACCGCGAATGCCGTCAGTACCAAAAAGCTTAAGCATATAAACAATCCCTTTTCTGTTATTATTCTCTTAATGTTAATGTACCGTCAGTGCGAAGTATAGACCTTTCAGGTACGACGCCACGTACAGGTGTCAACGGATAAATAAGGGTTCTCTTTCCTATTATAGTTCCTGGAAAAACAACGCTGTTGCAGCCAACCTCGGCTTCATCACCGATAACGGCACCGAATTTGCGAAGCCCGGTTTCGTAAAAATCACCGCCCGAGCGTACTTTTATGTTTCCGTGGTCAAGCTTGAAATTGGATATTATCGCTCCCGCTCCGAGATGAGCAAGATGACCTAGTATTGAATCTCCCACATAATTATAATGGGGAAGCTGAACTCCGTCGAAAATTATGGAATTTTTAATCTCTGTGCTGTTTCCGATAACGGCTCCGTTGCCTACTATAACAGAGCCTCTTATAAATGCACCGGGACGTATTTCTGCGTTGTGTCCGATTATAGCGGGACCGATTAAGGTAGCGAGCGGTGAGACCGTGGCGTCTTTTGCCACGAAAATACCCTGCTGCGGCTCATTATATTCATCTTTTGAAAGAGTTTCACCGATTGAATATATGAAATCCTTGATTTTAGGTAAAACCTCAATCGGATTTTCCACTACTTCAAACAAAGGCTTTGCTATTGTATAATTAATATCCAGAAGCTCGTTAGTATGAGGTAAAATCATATTGTATTGCCAACCTTCCAAAATAGAGTATTATCCTCTGCCTCAGTATATTCACCTGTCAGCAAAAGTGATAAATTTCGTTCAAATCATTTTACCACAAAGACATATCCAAATTCTATTGACAAAAAAGCTAAAGTTACAAAATATTATTGGTAAAAATGTACAAAAAATGCTTTTTTACTGCTCCATATATTACGTTAAAGTGCGATTTTTTAAAAATATGAAAAACTTTTGGACTAAATTCAAAATTATCGTTCTTTTTTGCAAATAAAGAAGTAGCACTTGAAAAACACATCGTCATGTGATACAATAATGTAAAAAGGATTTTATTGCTAAAGGAGGTATATCAATATGCCTGGACCAATGGGTGGCCCTCACCGTCATAAACCAATTACAGACGGTATTCCTGCTCCGAAAAGTATAAGGGAGCTTCCTTCATACGTTTATCGAAGAATTAAGGGCTTTTTGTCACGTTTGTTTTACATTTTATCCTTGGTCTGGCAAGCATCGCCGAAGATATTGCTTGCTATGTGCATGCTTTGCCTGCTTAACGGTCTGTTGCCTGTTATAGGAGCATATATAACAAAATATCTGATAAACGGCATAGCGGATCTTATCGTGTCGGGAACATCAAGCTCGGGAGAGCTTTATAACGATTTGTTCGTAACCTTAAAGCCAATCATAATTATCCTTTCGATAGAGGTTATCTACCTTTTTTTAAAAAGAATTCTAACGAGAATAAATACAATGGTAACGGCTATCGCAGGTGAGCTTGTCGTAAATCATATCAAGCTTATGATAATGGGAAAGGCTAAGAGCGTGGATCAGCGCTCATTTGATGATCCTTCGTTTTACGAGAGACTTGAAAACGCAAACAGAGAAGCAGGAATGCGTCCTGTTAACATTCTTAATTCTACCTTTAATGTTATAAGCTCAATTATAAGTGTTTGCTCATTCATAGTTGTTCTTGCAACGCTCAGTCCGATTGCGCCTCTTATAATAATTGCGGCATCATTGCCGGGGGCTGCGGTCAATTATTATTTCAAAAACAGAAATTTCAATTATCTGCGCCGTCACTCAAAAGAGCGTAGGCAGATGACATATTATTCAAGCCTTATGACCGACAAGGACCGTGCGAAGGAAATTAAAATTCTCGGACTTGCGGATACGTTCACGGAAAAGTATAACAAAGCATTTGATAAATACTATAAAGGACTTCGCAGAATTATAGTAAAAGAGTGCCTTATGCAGCTTCTGGTGAGTACGGTTTACGTATTGGCAAGCGGACTTTTATTCTGCTTTGTTGCATATAACGTTGTATTCCACGGCGGCGAAATAGGCGATTGGTCACTTTATACGGGTGCGCTTAATTCTATAACGAGCTACGTTACAACGATAGTAACAGCTACCGCCACTATATATGAGGGCACCTTATTCATAGAAAATATGCTTGATTTTATGAATGAAAAGCCGACTGTGATTCCAACGGTTGTAAATCCCAGAATACCAAAACGCGGTACACAGCATACGATTGTTTTTGAAAACGTAAGCTTCAGGTATCCGGGAACAGAGCGTGACGTAATAAAGAACGTCAATCTTACGTTGACGACGGATGAGTCGGTTGTACTTGTGGGACTTAACGGAGCGGGTAAATCCACCTTGCTCAAGCTTTTGATGCGCCTTTACGACCCCACCGAGGGCATAATATATCTCGACGGCATAGATATACGCGAATATGACACGGCAAAGCTTTATGAAATGTACGGCATCATATTTCAGGATTTCGGCAAGTATGCCGATTCAGCGGAGGAGAATATTCGCTTCGGAGATGTAAGGAGTAAGCATGAAAGGTCGGATATCGAAGCTGCAGCCAAAAACGGCAATGCGCACGAATTTATAAAAGAGCTGCCGGATGGCTATGATACACCGCTTACAAGAATGTTTGAGGAAAACGGAATTGAGCTTTCAGGTGGTCAGTGGCAAAAGCTTTCCATTGCAAGAGCATTTTATAAGGACTCCGATATTCTGATAATGGATGAGCCGACAGCGTCTTTGGACCCTATGGCTGAGCAGGATGTTTTCAATAAATTTTCCTCGCTTTCCAAAGGAAAAATAAGTATATTTGTGTCTCATAGACTTTCGGGAGCGACAACTGCCGGAAAAATAATCGTGCTTGAAAACGGTGCGGTTGTGGAAATGGGAACGCACGAGGAGCTTATGCAGATTCGTGGTAAATATCATCTTTTGTTTATGACACAGGCAACCCATTATATCGAATCGGTTGAGCATAACCGATAATCTTTTTGAATACATAAATAAAATAAAAGGCGCTACTGCTTGTTTTTAAATGCAGTAACGCTTTTTATTGTTATTCAGACTTTCCCTGTGGGTTCGTCTAAGCTATGCGGCAGAATCGTCGGAGCTGTTATCGTCATAATAGTGACTGCCTATAATCTTATAATAGATTCTGTCAGACAGATTACGGATAACGCCGTCATCAAACGGAGATGCAAGACCGGCGGATTCTATAGTCTCGACTAATGTTAAATCACTTTCGGTTCGGTCGATAATCTTTTTATAAGCCTCAAGTCCCGATCCGCTTTCATCAATCTCCATAAAATAGATTTCCAGAGCGGGAATTATCGATGTGCAGTATGACTGTACGTAGAACGGATAAATAAACAAGTGCGGAATAAAAGCGACGGAAATATCGTTTACATATTTCGTATTAAGTCCAAAAATATTTGCCGATTGGACAACAGCCGCATTCAGATTTTCTTCTGTTATTTGCTCATAAGGAAGCGCATAAATAAGCTCTTCGATTTTCGCGTAGAATCCTTGATAAATAAGTGTTTCAAGGGCACCGCAAAGCATATCATAAGTCAGATACTGAATGTCTTTTGCGGAAAGAACATCATCAAGATAAAGAAGCGAAAGATATTCAAGTCCTTGCGAGGATATTTCCTTTTGGTCAATAGAGGTGGAGGAATTAAAATTAATGAAAGAGTCTGAAAAATGACCGAATTCATGTATCAGTGTTGAATAATCGGATACGGTCCCCGATGCACTCATAAATATAAATGGAGCATCATATGAGTCTAAATATGCGGTAAATGCACCCGACTGTCTGTTGACTCTTGAAGTCTCAATATCGTAGAGCTTAAAGAGGAGCATATAATTATATATGTCAGCAAGCTCTGTGTCAATTGATTCAACGGTCTTATAGCCGTTATTTATCAGCGTATCAAGAGTTATTTCTGATGGAAGGTTAGTTTGGAAGTACGAGTTAAAAACGTAATAACTGAGTACCGAGTAAACGGGGATGACATAATCGGATATATCGTCAAGGAGCTTGGACACCTGCTCCGCGGTATAATCTCTTCCGTAGCTTTCATATGCATATGTCATATAGGTTTCGTACCCGAGCTCGTCTGCTATAAGTCTGCGCACCTTTATGAGATTTATAAAGATATCGCGCGAAAGCTCCTCGCTTTTTTTGTCGTACTCCTGCATGCATGCGGTGTAAGCTGCAAGATATTCGCTCGAATTCTCACCGTATTTTGTCAGATAATCAGCGAGAATACTGTCAACAGTGGCATAAGTTCCCTTATAGTTTACTTCTATTGTCGCGGTTGAGAGTGAAGAATATTCCGCTTCAAGAGCTTCTTCGTCTGCCCAAAGCTTTATCATTGTTTCGGTGAGATTTCCACCGTCTTTATAATCTTCTATCAACCCTTCTCCGAAATATTCGCTCTCAAACCTTTCGGCATGCGGTGAATTCGCTGCCGCAACAAACAGATCCTCAACAATACCGGCAAATTCGGGATAATTTGCGGTTATATAAGAATATTCCGTATTCCAGAAAGCCTCTGACGAGTCTTTTGAGTTATATATATTTGCGAGCGAATACATTGTCAAAACTTTCGCATATCCGTCTTCAAGTGCTGTGACCGCGTCAATTTGCTCTTCGAAGGATATACTGTTTGCCTCTATAACAGCAATTGCATTTGTAAACTCGGCTATAACAACTTCGAAATTAGGTCTTTCATAAGCAATCTCGCTAAAATTAACGGTTGTTCTCGGATATTCCTTATAGGTAGGAGCAATCAACTTGTCGTGATAATCCGAGGTATCGGCTGCGCTACCGATATCGCCTTTATCCGCCTCACCTGTGTTGCCGTCTCCGCTGCCGTCTTCATCCGCGCCGCCGGAAGCCATAGAGCATCCTACAAGAGTCAATGATAACGAAAAAATCATGGCAGCCGAAAGAATAAGCGCGAGTATTTTATTTAAAATGCTATTCCGCATAAAGCACCTCATTCTACTTATTAAAAATATTATATAATAATTGTGTGCGGATTTTGGTAATAGAAAATAAATTGATTGTAAAGAATTTGTTAATGAGAATCAGCTAAAAAAGAAAATAACAGGTTTTAACCTTGATTTTTGTGTAAAAAATATTGAGGCAGAGGAGCTGAGTTCGATATCATTCAAAAGTTGGAGACTTTTTGAGATGCATATCATTACAGTACCTCTGCCTTTTATTCGGTTATTGCGTAAATGACGCAGTCTTGAAAAAATTATTTGCCAAGTCCCGCAGCGCCGATAATACCTGCATCGTTGCCGAGCATCGCTACAACTATCTTGGTCTTTTTTGAACTGTTTCTGGTGAATTGCTCCCTGTCAACAAACTCTATGAGCGGAACTGTAAGATTTTCTCTTTCGTTGCAGACTCCTCCACCGATTGAAAGAACCTCGGGTTGGAAAATATTTATCATATTCGTTATACCTATGCCGAGATAATAAATGTAACTGTCAACAATCTTTTTGCCCGCAGAATCTCCCTTTTTCATAGTGTTAAAAGCAGTTCTTGCGGATACTTTTCCTTCCTTTTCCGCTTCATCGAAAAGAAGAGAGGGAATGGATTTAAGCTTGAGCTCGTGCATTTTTTCCTTGGTCATGTTTGTGAGTGCGGTTGCCGATGAATATGCTTCCCAGCATCCAAGCCTTCCGCAAGAGCACTGGCGTCCGTCTGCCACTATCACCGTATGTCCAAGCTCTGCGCCTGCGCAGTTAACTCCGCCTCCAAAAATTTTGCCGTCAATTATAACTCCTCCGCCAACACCCGTTCCTAAAGTTATCATAACAGAGTTCTTCGTACCCTTTGCTGCACCGACAAGAGCTTCTGCAAGTGCCGCGGCATTGGCATCGTTTGCTATAAGAACGCGTGATATGGGAAGAAATTTTTTAAACACATCAACTATGTGAAAATCTTTGAACGGTAGATTGCCGGCATATTCAACAATACCCGTCGCAGAATTTACTGCACCAGGTGAAGCGATACCTACGTACTCGATATCTGATATCGAAAGTCGGTTTCTGTCTATTATCTTTTTCGTGAGCTCCGCCATGTCTTTTATAATAAGCTCGGGATCTCTTGATGCTTTCGTAGGAACAGAAGCCTTATCAATGATGTTAAGTTTTTCGTCGCAAAGACCTACAGCGATATTCGTACCGCCAAGGTCAACACCGATTGTATACATATCAACCACCTAAGTTTAAGATTTGGTTTTTAAAACCGAAGATATTATATAATATTTTTGGATGAAAGTCAATACAAGATGCTTGTTCACAAAAAATTAACATATGATTTTATAAATATATTGAAAAATGCACAAAAATGGTATAGAATAAATAAGGATAAAATTTAAAGCAACAGGAAATAAAAAAATGTCAAGATTTGTATATGCAGATAATGCGGCGACAACTCCTGTCAGCCGCGAAGTTATAGATGCCATGCAGCCTATCTTTGAAGAGCTTTGGGGAAACCCCTCCAGCCTTCACGGAAAGGGAAGAGAAGCAAAGGCAGTACTCGATGATGCAAGAGAGAGGATAGCTCGAGTATTCCGTTGCAATCCTTCCGAGTTGAATTTTACTTCTTGCGGAAGCGAGTCTGATAACTGGGCAATAAAGGGCGCAGTAAAAAGACTTGCTAAAAAGGGCAGAAATCATATAGTAACCACAAAGATAGAGCACCCTGCCGTTTTGAATACGTGCAAGGCTCTTGAAAAAGAAGGCTATCCGGTAACCTACGTAGGAGTTGACGAGGACGGTATTGTCAAAATGGATGAGCTTGAGCAGGCTATCACCGATAAAACTGCAATAGTTGCGGTAATGTATGCAAATAATGAGGTTGGAACTATCGAGCCGATAGAAGAAATTTGTGCTCTTGCCCATGCAAAAGGCGCACTTATGTTTACGGATGCCGTTCAGGCCGTCGGAAATATAGATATAGATCTTTCAAAATTACCTGTGGACATGCTTGCGCTCTCAGGTCATAAAATTCATGCTCCCAAGGGAGTAGGAATGCTGTTTATCCGTAAGGGTGTTGTTATTGATAACCTTATAAACGGCGGCGGTCAGGAGCAAAGGCGCAGGGCTGGTACCGAAAATGTACCTTATATAGTAGGTCTTGCTAAGGCCCTCGAGGTTGCTCAGCAGAAAATCGGTGATATTGGCCGTGTTGAGAGAATGAGAGATAGACTTATCGAGGCTCTTGAAAAAGTGCCTTATTCAAAGCTTAACGGTCACAGAACGAAAAGACTTGCGGGAAACGTAAATATCGGATTTGAGTTTATAGAAGGCGAAAGCATGCTGCTTTGGCTGGACATTTCTGGTATTTGCGCATCAACGGGTTCAGCGTGCTCGTCAGCATCTCTTGAAGCATCTCACGTGCTTTTGGCTATGGGTGTTCCTCACGAGAAGGCGCATGGCTCGGTCAGACTTTCGATAACTCATGAAACTACCGATGAGGATATCGATTATATAATAGAAACTCTTCCGCCCATTATTGAAAAGCTCAGAAACATGAGTCCTCTTTGGGAAGAAGTAGTGAAAAACGGTAAATAATATATTTTCAGATAGGGTAAAGTTATGCAATACAGTGAGAAAGTAATGGATCATTTTATGAATCCCAGAAACGTCGGTGAGATTGAAAATGCCGACGGAGTAGGTATGGTCGGAAACGCTAAATGCGGAGACATCATGAAGATGTATCTTAAGATAGATGACGAGGTTATCACGGATTGTAAGTTTAAAACCTTCGGCTGCGGTGCTGCTATAGCGACCTCTTCCATTGCTACGGAGCTTATAAAGGGAAAAACGGTTAAAGAAGCTTTAGAGCTTACAAACAGCGCGGTGGTTGAAGCACTAGAGGGACTTCCGCCTGTTAAGGTGCATTGCTCGGTTCTTGCTGAAGAGGCAGTAAAAAGCGCGCTTGCCGATTATTATGGAAAAATAGGTAAGCCTGTTGATTTTGAAATAGAAAAGCATCACGACGAGGACGAGCATTAATCTTTCCTTAAAGCTGTTTGATATCCCGCAACCGAGATTCGAACGGCTTTTTTTGAGTATTCGGAAATAAGGTCATATTTGATGAAAGGAGCGTTTGCCTGATATGAAAGTTCTATTGGGGCTCAGCGGTGGTGTGGATTCAACCTATGCTGCGCTTTCACTTAAGCGTGCAGGGCATGAAGTTGAGGCAGCGGTTATTCTGATGCATGCTAATACAAGCATCCGCGAGGCAGAGGAATCTGCCGCATCATTAGGTATCCCGCTTCATATTATTGATTGCAGTAAAGAATTCGGGCGTGTTGTTGAAAAGAACTTTATAAATGAGTATATAAATGCGAGAACTCCTAACCCGTGTGTGATTTGCAATAGTGAAATAAAGTTTATTTATCTGTTGAAATATGCAATCGAGCATGGATTTGATAAAATAGCAACAGGGCATTATGCTGGTATTCGAAGACTTTGCGATGAAAAAGGGGATTTTTATGGCATAAAACGCGCGAAGGACGTGAAAAAAGATCAGACGTATATGCTTTGGCGATTACCTCAAAGTGTGCTTGAGAAGCTTGTTTTTCCTTTAGAAAATATGATGAAAACCGATATTCGGGTGGATAGCTTGGAAAGCGGTCTCGTTGCGGCTGATAGGGCAGACAGTCAGGAAATTTGTTTTATACCTGACGGCGACTATGCGCGTTATATAGAGGCCCGTGTCGGAAAAAGACCTTCCGGCGACTTCATTGATGAAGATGGCAACGTCCTTGGAAAGCATAACGGTATCATAAGATATACGGTTGGTCAAAGGCGAGGTCTCGGCATCAGTGCATCGTCACGTATTTTTGTCAAGAAAATAGACCAAAAGACCAATACCGTAACTCTTTCACCGAATGACTCTTACGCTGATGAAGTTAAGGTGAGCGGAATAGTTTATTCCGGAATGAGAGAGCCGTGCTATGGAGAAAATAAAACTCTTTTTGTCAAGTTGCGTTATGCGGCTCAGCCCGTTTTGGCAAGTGTTACCTTTTACAAAGATAATGCGGAAATAAAATTGAATACTCCTGCAAGAGCGGTGACTCCCGGTCAATCAGCTGTTTTCTATGACGGAGAGCTTCTTGTTGCGGGAGGATTTATTGACAGCGCGAAGTAACTTTTAACAATTTTATGTTTGAGAGGAATTACAAAAAATGATTTATACATTAACACTGAACCCTGCGCTTGACTATGTAATGCATCCTATCAATGTTTGCGAGGGAACGACTAACCGTTCCGAAAAGGAAGAAATATCCTTCGGAGGAAAGGGCATAAACGTCTCTTACGTGCTGAAGGAGCTCGGAGTGCGTTCGGTTGCGCTCGGCTTCGTCGGAGGATTTACGGGCGATGCGCTTGAGGAGTCTCTCGATAAAGTTGGTGTTCATCATGATTTCGTAAGACTTGCAAAAGGACTTACCCGTATTAATGTAAAAATCAAAACCGATGTTGAAACCGAAATAAACGGCAAGGGACCGTCGATAACCGAGAAGGACTATGCAAGGCTTCTTGATAAGCTTAAGGACATAAGCAGTGATGATTGCCTCGTCATAGCAGGTAGTGTGCCTCAGGGATTGCCCTTAGATACATATGAAAATATTGCCCAAATGATGACCGAAAAAGGCGTGCGCCTTATTCTTGACGTTTCCGGTTATGAGCTTCGGAGGCTCGCCAAATATAAACCCTTCCTTGTAAAACCAAATATCAAAGAGTTATCTGAATTCTACGGTAAAACGATTGAAACCGAGGATGAGCTTATAGAAGCATATCTTGATGCTAAAGGACAGGGGGTAGAAAATGTCCTTGTATCTATGGGAGAAAAAGGAGCGGTTCTTGCAGATCGGAACGGAAATATTCATAGAATAAAAGCTCCGAAGATTGCTTGTAAAAACTCCGTAGGCGCAGGCGATTCGATGGTTGCGGGATTTCTTGCAGGTTATTGTGAAGGCATCGAGGAAGCATTCAAGCTTGCCGTTGCATCGGGTACTGCAACAGCGGCTTCAGATAGCTTGGCACTTCTTTATGAAATCAACGAAATGTTAATAAAAGTTGACGTTTTAAACAAAAACAACTGAATTTTAAATATAAGATAGATAAAAATCTCCCCGAATACGCACGGGGAGATTTTTATATCTTGTCAAGCGCTTATGAATTCCGATATCGCTATTGACTTTTTTTTACCAATATAGTACAATATTATAGCACAGTAATAATCTATATTAGAACCGATGCGAGGACACAAATGAAAAAGAAAAACACTCTTCTTCGTTCCGAGTTGACTTTGCTCAAACCTTTTATATCTACGTGCTCGCTCTCGGTTGCGAGACGCGGGCAGGATAAAATCGGAGCTCTTATGGCAACGATTCATAAAAACGACGTTATAAATGAAGACATTAACGTAGGAGACCTGAAGTGCGCCATGATGATACCAAAGGATGAGATTTCCTCAGGTGTCATTTTATATCTTCACGGAGGAGGATATACGGCGGGTAATCTTTCTTATGCTAAGGGCTTTTCATCTGCTCTTGCTGCAAAATGCGGAATTCGTGTTTTTTGCGTGGAGTACCGCCTAGCTCCCGAGCATATTTTTCCTGCGGCATTAAATGATTGCATGGAAGCATACGGTTATCTTATTTCCAACGGATATGACCCTTCGCAGATAATAATATGCGGAGAAAGCGCGGGCGGGGGACTCTGTTATTCTCTTTGCCACAAGCTTAAGGATAAGGGAAGAACTCTTCCTGCCGGAATTATTGCAATATCTCCGTGGACAGACCTTACATTGAGCGCAGACTCTTACAAAACAAATGAAAAATGCGACCCGTCTATGACTAAGGAGCGCCTCAAATATTTTGCAGACTGTTACGTATACGGTGCCGTAAGAGAAGGTAAAAAGCTTCATCCGAAAACCAATCCGGATTACGAAGATGATATACGTGTGAAGAGCGACTCTCGAATGTCGCCTCTTTATGGAAATCAAGAGAAAATGCCGCCTTCGCTTATATTTGTAGGAAGTGACGAAATAATGCTTGATGACTCCATAAAGATGCACGGAAGGCTTCTTGAAGCGGGGGTTGAGAGTCATCTTGTTATTGCTCCCGATATGTGGCATGGATATATGCTTTACGGTATGAAGGAATGCGATAAGGATTTCGATAATATATCACGGTTTATCAAGCATCATATTCCCGCGCAAAAAAAGCTGCGTTGGATGACGCTTGATAACGCGGCAAAAATATTTCCTGCGGCAAGAAGCCGTCATTGGAGCAATGTTTTTCGCTTGTCGGCTACTCTGAAAGAAAACGTTGACAGAGATATACTTCAAAACGCACTTGACGTAACTGTAAGGCGTTTTCCGTCTATTGCCGTAAGAATAAAGCCGGGGGTATTCTGGTACTATATTGAGCAAATACCGAAAACCCCTGAAATAATGGATGAAAAGCCGTATCCTATATCGGGAATGCCGTTTAGGGACATAAAAAAATGCGCTTTTCGCGTACTGATTTATGAAAAGCGAATTGCCGTTGAATTTTTCCATTCGCTTACAGATGGTAACGGCGGCCTTGTTTTCCTAAAAACCTTGGTTTCCGAATATATATATCAGAAATACGGAACTAAAGTTCCTGCCGGCAACGGTATTTTGGATAGGCTTGAGGAGCCAACCGAAGATGAACTTGAGGATAGCTTCTTAAAGTATGCGGGAAAGCATCCTGCTTCACGCGCCGATACAAATGCATATCGTATAACCGCTAAAAGGGAAGTTGATGGATTTAAGACTAACACTACGTTTATTCTTGATTCAGATACTGTTGTAAAGGCCGCAAAGGAGAGAGGACTAACAGTAACCGCTTATCTCACCGCCGCGTTTATAGTTGCCGCATCGATAGTACAGAAAAAGCGTGTTTCCAAGCCCTCGAAATATATGCCTATAAAAGTGCTGATTCCCGTAAATCTCAGAAAAATATTCTCATCAAAGACGCTCAGAAATTTCGTTCTGTATGCAAACACGGGAATAGATCCGAGACTCGGAGAATATAGCTTTGATGAAATATGCGGTATTGTTGCTCATCAAATGAAACTTCAGATAACAGAAAAAAACATGGCGGCAATGATTACCACTAACGTTAACAGCGAGAAGAGCGTATTTATAAGAGTCGTTCCGTTATTCCTGAAAAATCTAGTTATGAAGCTTATATTTAATGCGGTTGGCGAGAAAAAATCCTGCTTCAGCTTTTCAAATCTCGGTGTGGTGAATCCTCCGGAAGAGTTTTCGCGTTATGTGGAGCGTATGGACTTTGTTATAGGAGTTCAGGCAGCAGCTCCTTATAATATATCAGCGCTCAGCTACGGCGGTAAAATTTATCTAAATATGATACGAAATATAAGCGAGCCCATTCTTGAATATGAAATACACGAGGTGCTTCGCGAGCTTTCAATACCTCATATAGCCGAAAGCAATTCAAGGGAGAGGAGAAATTAAATGTTTTGTATAAAATGCGGAGTCGAGCTCTCCGAAGGTCAGAAGATATGCCCCGTGTGCGATACAAAGGTTTATCATCCCGATTTTTATATTCCGAGCGATAAGGATACGTATCCTAAAAAGGAATTTAAGTCTGAGGAATTTAATCGCAAAGGACTGATGTTTGCAATAACGTTTCTTATGCTGATACCTTTGATTTTTACGGTTATACTGGAGCTTAGCTGGCATAAACGTATTGATTGGTCGGGTTATGTTGCGGGAGGCATTTTACTTTTCTATATATGCTTTATTTTACCGTTGTGGTTCCGCCGGCCTAGTCCTGCGATTTTTGTTCCGTCGGCATTCATCGCAGCAACCGTGTACCTTTTATATATCTGCTTGCAAACGAGCGGTAAATGGTTTTTAGGCTTTGGTATGCCTATAACCTTATCTCTCGGATGCATAGTAAGCGCAGTTTTTATACTGTTGTATTATCTTAAAGCGGGCAAGCTTTATATCATCGGCGGGGGCATCATTGCGCTGGGTCTTTGGACCGCTCTTATGGAGCTTCTTATAAGACTTACGTTTTCCGTTCATACGGAATTTATCTGGTCTATTTGTCCTATGGCAGTTTGCTTTGTATTTGGTATGTTTTTGATTATCGTAGAGATAGTAAAACCGTTCAAAGAATCATTAAGAAAAATATTCTTTGTCGGGTAAAAGTTAATATTTATTTGCAAGCCCTCGGATTTACCGGGGGCTTGTTATCATAAAAAGGCAGCCGCACGTGAGCGGCTGCCTAACATTGTAATGCGATTGCCAAAGCTTCTGCAACTGTTTAGAGGCGATCGGGTATTTGACCATTCTATGGACTGTAAAATCCAGTGATTTACCGGCGGTTATGATTCGTTTTTTTCTTAAGATGTGATTTTCCTTGCTACGTAAACACCGCTTGCGGATGCGTGCGACAAAGAGTGTGTAATTCCGCTTCCGTCGCCTATGACATATAATCCTTTAAAGCAAGTTTCCAGGTTTTCATTCACGTCAACTTCCATGTTGTAGAATTTAACCTCTACACCGTAGAGAAGTGTATCATCGTTGGCGGTTCCGGGAGCAACCTTGTCTAATGCATATATCATCTCAATAATTCCGTCCATGATTCGTTTTGGAAGCACAAGACTTAAATCACCCGGAGTGGCTTTTAAGGTAGGTGTAATAAAAGCTTCATCGATACGGCTTTGTGTCGAACGGCGTCCTCGTATTAGGTCTCCAAATCGCTGAACGATAACACCTCCACCCAGCATATTGCTAAGACGCGCTATGGATTCTCCGTAACCATTTGAATCCTTGAATGGCACAGAGAAGTGCTTTGCGACTAACAGAGCAAAGTTGGTATTATTGGTTTTCTTTGAAGAGTCTTCGTAACTGTGTCCGTTTACAGTGATAATTCCGTTGGTATTTTCATTGACGACAACACCTCTCGGGTTCATACAGAAGGTACGTACCTTATCACCGTATTCTTTGGTACGGTAAACAATCTTGCTTTCATACAGTTCATCGGTTAAATGGGAAAAAACCTCAGCGGGAAGCTCTACACGCACACCGATATCGACGCGGTTTGATTTCGTTGCAATATTGAGATTTTTGCAAATCTTTTCCATCCATTTGCTTCCGCTTCTGCCTACTGATATAATGCATTTTTCGCAGGTGTAAGAAGCTTCATTGCAAGCAATTTCATATCCGCCTTCAATTTTTGATACGGAATTTACAGCTGTGTCAAAGAAAAATTTCACTTTATTTTTAAGGTAAGCGTAAATATTTCCCAATACCTTGTAATTTATATCAGTTCCGAGATGACGGACCGAAGCGTCTAACAAATGCAAATCGTGTTGAATACATTCTTTTTTAAACTTTGTTCCTGCGGTTGAGTATAGTTTTGTGCCGTTTCCGCCGTAACGCATATTGATTTCGTCAACATAGTGCATAAGCTCCAAAGCTTGATTTTTTCCTATATATTCGTATAAAGTACCGCCAAAATCATTGGTGATATTGTACTTACCGTCGGAAAATGCTCCGGCACCTCCAAATCCGCTCATAATGGAACAGCTTTTACATCCTATGCAGGTTTTTATTTTGTCTCCGTCGATAGGACATATGCGCTTATTTAAGCTGTGACCTGCTTCAAAAACAGCTATTTTCAAATTCGGATTTATTTGCACCAGCTCATAAGCCGAAAAAATTCCGCCGGGACCGGCACCGATAATGATTACGTCAAAATTCATATATACCCCCAAAAAAATAAAAACAGTCGGCTACACTTTTGCAGTCAACCGTTTTCGGCGGTCGGTAGAAACGCTCAACCGTATTATGAGCTTATACAAAATATGCCTTAGCACGCCCCCTATTGTATCACAAATTTGCTTTAATGTCAATATACAAGACCTCTGTGCCAAGAAGAAAGGTTCAATCCAACCCGAATGGGTTAAATTGAACCTTCTGGCGCAGAGGGAGGGATTCGAACCCTCGTGTGCTTTTGGCACAAACTGATTTCGAGTAATTAACCGTTAAGTCCCTCTTCGTCCCCCGTCGTCACTATTTATATGAAAAAACGTGCATACAAATAGCATTTTTCTGAAAGCTTCCTTGAAATTTGATAGAAAACTGTCAGAAATCCGTCCGCATTATGACAAAGCAATATTTTATTGTAGGATAATTATAACACAGAAAAATTAAACTGTCAACCAAAGTTTCTATGTATCTCCGTCGGCAAAAAGAAATATGGAGAAACAAAATGGAAAACGAAAATAGAAGACAAGACCTTGAATGGCTACTTCGCGGATGCCCCGACATTCTATCACCTATACAAGCAGCGAGATGGACTAAGAAAAGTAAAAATA
Source organism: Eubacteriales bacterium (assembly GCA_045644805.1). Lineage (GTDB taxonomy): Bacteria > Bacillota > Clostridia > Oscillospirales > CAG-272 > UBA1740. The sequence continues at coordinate 33,027 of JAZRHO010000024.1, forward strand.
CAATATACGCACTGATCAAATCGGGCGAGCTGAGAAGCTTCGTTATGCGAGGCGCTCACCTCATATCAAAGCTCGACCTAATAGATTACCTCCTACTGCATGCCGACGATACAGACGGCAAACGCTTCAGAATCGGAGGTGAGAAAAATGACGGTTAACGAAATCGCATCAACCTACCCGAAAACGATAAACTCCGAGCAACTCAGAATAATCCTCGGAATCAGTAAACGCAAGTGTGCTTGGATGCTCCAGAACGGAGTAATACCCTGCAAGGATACCGAGAAGAAAACAAGGCGATACACGATAGAAATCACCGATGTTATTCACTATATGAATACAGTCAGCGAAAACCCATACGCATACTTTATTCCTCCTATATTCTCAACCAAGAAGAAAAGCACCTCGGAAATACGTTACCCGAATGAGCTTCGGGAAGACTTCTCTGAATGGCTTACAAAACGGTGGTGCAATCGAAAAGAAACCTTCTCACCGAAAGAGCTCCAAAAGCTCCTCGGCTACGAGCACGACTCGGTAAGACGGTGGCTAAACCGAGGATACCTAAAATTCGTAAAAGCGCAAGGTCAGGAAATCATAGCAAAGGAATGGCTGATATCCTTCCTCTCAGATTACGGATTTAAGATCGCAAAGAAGAGCCAAAAGCATCAAGAACTACTTAACGAATACTTCGCATAACATGAAAGGCTGGGCACTCGCCCAGCCTATACTTTTACTTTGTGTTAATAACTCGCCTTATCATAAAATCTACGTTATCACAAGCGTTAATAACATTTAGTTTTATATCGGGATTATTCCTCTGCCAAACGACGAACAGCTCGTGGACAAAAGCTTGACCAACTTCTTCGTTACCTGCAAAATCAAGATCTACTTCCTTGAAATTCGTTATCAACTCACCAAGTCTTCTAGCTTCAGAACGAGAAATAGGATCACCGTTTGGAAATACGTGAGCTATCGGTATAGAAGTTTTTATGAAACCATCGTCAACATTAGAAAAACGATCAAATATCTCGCGAGATGTTTTCTTTGAATTGTTCGAGAGCGACATTGCAACAAGAGTACCGGAAGATTTTTTTAAGGATTCGAACTGTTCGTCCCTAAAGTTGTCACGAGAGAAAACGATATCGTCTGAAACTATCATAAATTCATCCATCATATGCGAGGTGAAGAAAATGCCTTCTCCCGAATGCATACTTTTTGCTGTGGTAAATTTGCCGGCAAACAGCAACGTAGCGCATTCATCAAGCGGAAGTTCTTCATCAAACTCATTCGCCATATATCTCTGGATGTTTTTAAATATTCCTAAGCCGTTATCTTCAATCAGCACCGTGGTTTTTACATTGTCAATTTTAACAGTAAGTGTTATATCACTGGATTCAGAATGCTCAATGGCATTATTCATCATTTCCATAAATACATAGCGCCAAATTGAAATTACATTCTTGGGATATGTCTTTATAAGAGGTTCTAAATCTTGCGTGCAAATACGGCTTTCAGAAAGCTTTCCTGTGTTTTTATATGAAAATTTGTACTCTTTAGAAACAAGTTCATATCCAAATTCAGTTTTAGAAATGATACCCGTTTCGCACATTTCTTTCAAATAATTGTAAATTGTCGATTTTGATTTTCCAAAGTATTCTACGGTTTTAGCTACAAGGCTTGGATCGTTAGCCGCAATAAGCTTTAACATATATTGCTTTACCTGTTCCTTAGTATGCATAACAACCTCCATAATTTTTGATATAACTATTATAGCATATTGTTCCAAAATAGTCAATATTATTTTCCAACTTTACACCGCATTTTGTCCATTTTTCGAATGACAATATCCATTATAAGCGTGAAAATCAGAAGATTTGGAGAAAGACAAATTAATTTGTTGCTAAAATGGGATTTTTGTGATACAATGTTAAAAAAGAAACGTGGGAGGTTGTTATGGCGGTTACCTATAAAAAGCTTTGGAAGTTGCTTATAGACAAAGATATGAAAAAGAAGGAACTTGCCGCACTTGCTGGAATAAATCCTACCACTATCAGTAAAATGAGTCGTGGCGACAACGTTACGGTTGAAGTTCTTGGAAAGATATGTTCAGTTCTTGATTGTAAGCTCGAGGATATAATGGAATTTGTGCCCGACAAGCCAATCTTGAACAAAAATGCGCCTACTAAAGATGCTTATGAAATACTCTCCGGAGATACGCTTGTTGCGACCTGGAATGATAATAATCTAACCGTTCACAACGAATCCCTTCTCCCATTATATTTCAAAACTTTCGATGATTCTGATCTGTGGCTCAAATCACGAGCTATAGATAACAAGAGAACTAATGCCAGACTCTTGAAAAAGGCACTTCGCCTTGAAAACAAAGATGATATTTCCACCGTTATTCACGTAAATGCGTCGACCATTACCGATAACTATTGGATAAGACCGATAGGCTCGACGCTTACCTATGCTAACGTTAAATTCGATAACGACTACTTCGCCAGCCTTGCCCTCAAAGGAAATTACGATAGCTTCAACAAAGCAGCTTCCGGAGGACACACGAAGACTCCGGAGCTTACGAACGTAGGTAGCTTTGAAAAATGCTGGAAGCTCAAGGACGGCAAATGGTGGATGCACAAGAAAGCAACGCTCCCAGAAATGTTCTCCGAGCTCTTCGTTTACGAGCTTGGAACAGCACTCGGAATGAATATGGCAAGATATGAAAAAGGAACAGGCTGTATTAAAAGTCTCGACTTCACCTCGCAAGGTTCAGTGAACTTCGAGCCTGCATCAGCATTTATGGGAGATAATGAGGATTACCTTGACGTTATCGAAGCACTTGAAGGCATCTGCCCCGAAGCGATACCCGACTATATTAAGCTCATATTTATGGATACGATCTGCGCCAACCCCGATAGACACACTAATAACTTCGGTCTTATGCGCGATGTAAAAAACGGAAAGCTTCTCGGACTTGCACCGAACTACGATAACAATATGGCT
>JAZRHO010000025.1:0-32680 GCA_045644805.1 Eubacteriales bacterium
GGATGATTTTGAAACGATTCCGGCAAACTCCATCCAGTTTCTTTTAGGCAAAATTATTCCGTCAGCGCCCGAAGCATAAATAGAACGAACAGAATAACCAAAATTATATGGATCTTCAATTCCTTGTATCATAGCAAAAAATCCATTTTCGGGGAGAACGATAGAATCATCGATTTTGTGTATCGTTCTATTTTCTGTTATAGCTACTATTCCTCCGTGAGAAGTTCCAAGTGTTAATTTTTCAAGTTCTTCTTTTGAAGATTCTACGATGTCGAAGCCGTATTTTTGCGATACTGCCTTGAAATATCCTATTTCTTTTGATATTTTCGCAATTCTATCTTTGTCAAATAAGATTTTATTGATTTTTCGATCATTTGTTCCGTTATCGAAAGCTTTTATGATGGCGCGAATAGAGGTCATACCTTCGAATACGCATGAATCGCAAAATTTTCTTTCTTCTTTTTGCATTATATATTATTGCCTTTCATATATTATAATATCACCATGTTTTTGGGGGCGTAGATATGAAACGTTTAGAGGGTAGGGAACGTTGCGAAGTCGTTGCCGAATATGTAATTGAAACAGGAGCTACTGTAAGAAGCGCAGCTATGCATTTCGGTATGAGCAAAAGTACAGTACATAAGGATCTTGCATATAAATTAAAATACTATAACGGTGCACTTTATAAAGAAGTTAAAGAAATTCTTGATTTAAACAAGTCCGAACGTCATTTGCGCGGCGGTGAAGCAACAAAGCGAAAATATCTTGAAAAAAGCAAGATCAAAATTTAAAAGTGAAATTGCAGGGAAGACTTCCCTGCTTTTTGCTATTTTTTCATATTAAGATAACCGTAAATATATTATATATTAAATGAATGGATATTTCAATATATGTTTTAATTTTTATTTTCAAAGATTTATTTAAATAAGCAACCGTAAATAGATGGTTATATAAACTATAAAGATAATATCAAAATCTATGAAATATACTTTTACACGAATGTATTGAATTTGAAATCATACATACGATGAAAGGTACAAAAAATACCCATATTTGAAGAAAAAAGGCAAATAATTCGTATTTTTACTCCCCTCAATTATACAAAATTTCCATTTTGTATAATTGGATTATATTTACTGTGCCAAAATTAAATAACCTTCCCCGAAAAGAGATAGTATATTTAAGAAAAAATCTTGCTTTTTTTTATATTCTATGATATACTGAATAAAACAATTAAATTTGGAGGATACATACCCATGAGAATGAGAGTTCTTACACAAACAAGCAAAGGAAAGCTTCTTGCAATTGCAGATGAAGTTACAAAGCTTATCGAGGCAGACAAGGCTACCGATGTAATTCCCTCTGCTTATCCTTGCGATGGAGAAAGACTCGTTGTTATCGTTGCTACGGCAAAGCCCAAGATGTCAGAAAGCTTTGGTCTTTTCGTAAGATCATTAAAAAAGAGCGTTACGGCCAATGTTGCATTTATAATTGACGGAACTCCCGAAAATGCTGCTAAAATAGTAGAAATGGCAAAGACGAATGATGCTAATGTTATCGAGGATAATATTCTTTATATAAACGGCGGACTTCCCTTTAAGTTTATGAAAAAGGTATCAGACGAGGAAATGAATTCTGTAAGAGAGTGGGTTAAGTCTATCAGAGCTTCAATGAGGTAATCCCCTTCTCTTATATAATAAAAATGTGAATCGAGAGCTTTTGCGCTTGATTCACATTTTTATTTAACTTAAATAGTCACCGCTCGAAAGAATCGTGCGAAGTGTCCACTCAATGCTATCGGCCATCAATGAATTACCCATATCATTTGGATGAGTTCCGTCAACGGTACAATCATCTTCGTTTTTACCGAGGAAAAATGATTCGCCGTCTATGTAATAAACGTTATTATCCCCTTGCTCCTTAGCATAGCGGAATGTATCAATAATAACGTCTCTGCGCTCAGGAATAACGTCAAGATGTAAAAGAGCATCAGGACGAGATATCATAATATACGGAGTCAATGGTTGATATTCGCGGAATTTTTTATACATAGGAAGATGAGTATTGCGAAGGTGCTCAGTCGTTGGAGCGTTATGGTCATAATCGCAAATAAATATGTTCATATTCATTTTGCATAGATGATCAACAATTGCGGGTTCTGCCTTTGCACATCCCGAAAATCCTATATTTGTTATATTGAGATTCAGACGGCGTGAAATCACATTTGAATAAGTAAGTCCCGGACGGCTTGGACCTGTTCCGTGAACAATCGAGCTTCCGTATATAACCACAGGTCTTGTGTTTCTGTATTTTGCACCATGTCCGAGCTCAGATGACGAAGATATACCTATGTACAAATTTTTAATTACAGAATGTAACGGTAAATTCAGAGTGAAAAATCTTAGTCTTCTCTCCCCTACATCTACACATTGCTCATATTTCTTTTCTGTCGTATAAGGTGGTTGAAAAGCTTTTATAAAACAGCTAAGTCGTATTCCCTGCGGATAATCCTCGTAAAGATCAAAACCGGCGCTTGCCTCGAGCGGTGTGTGTGGATTTCGTCCCACCTTCTCATATTCCACCGATATTGCGATATAAGGTGAGTCTGTAGAAAAACGTACTCTTCCTCCTGCACATTCACGCTCAAGTCCAGAAACTCCCGGAGAAGTTGCTTTAGCAACCTCTGCCGGAAGACGGTGAAAGATAGGTTCTGTTTTGTATTCATAAAGTCCATAAACATCAAACGGACAGTTTCTTACATCAAAAAAGCATATATCAGGTTTGTCGATATCTGTTTCTATGATCATGTTTTTATCAAGTTCTTCGTGAAGCTTAATATTTTCAATCATATTATCACTCATGCTTCTTCATCTCCAATTTTAAAATTTTCAAGTGCACGTTCAAGTACCTTTCCGATAGTATCTGCCATTTTCATAAAGCCAAGATCGTTAGGATGCGTACCGTCGACTGTACACGAATCCGCATCCGGACCCTTGAAAAAGCCTTCGCCGTCTATGTAATATACGTTCTTATCGCCATATGCACGAGCCCTACGATATGTATCAATAATCACATTACGCCGTTCAATATTGTCATTATATCCTTTAAAAAAATCAGGACGCGATATCATAATATACGGAACATCCGGATTAGACGACCTTATTATATCATACATTCTTGAATGTGTATCTCTGAGATGCTGAACATTTGGCGCGTTATGGTCGTAATCCGAAACAAAAGCGAGCATATCAAGCGAAGCCATATATTCGACAATAGGAAGCTCTGCTTTTGCATTGCCTGCAAAGCCAAGATTAATGTAATCAAGATTATAGCGGCGCGATAGTATATTTTCATAAGATAAGCCCGGACGCGAAGCACAAGCACCTTGAGTAATCGAACTTCCATAGAAAACTATTGGTTTTTTGTTTAAGTATTCCCTGCCCGCGCATACGCTCGCAGATTGCTGTACACCTATATATATTTCGTTAACCGGGTTGTAAAGCGGAAAATTAATAGTGAAATATCTCATTTGATTTGAATCGAATCGTAGAATACTTTCATATCCGTCCTTTACAGCAATTCCCGGACGTATTGTTTGAATGTAACAGCTTCCTCCTTCTCCATCGATATAAACATCCATACCGGTACTGCCAGTAAGAGGCATATGGTCAAAATAGCATACCTTTGGAATTTCTGATTTAACGATTATATAGCGTGAATTTGTGGAAAATCGTAAACGTCCGCCGGCAGTGTTTTTTGACAAGTCAGCAACTCCAGCACTCGTAGCTTTTGCAACGTCCTCGGGTAATCTGCAATATTGATTTTGATTCTTATAATCGTAAAGGCCGTAGACTGTAAAAGGGTCGGTTTTTATGTTATAAAACACTATATCATCTTCTTGAAAACTTGTTTTTAAATGATAAGCTTTAATTCTTCTGTTTATATTCGACATATAAAAGGGCCTCCTGATTGTTATGAGTAAATTATATCACAATCAAGTGATTGCGTCAATATATAAATTTAAAACCGACATCATAGAATATTGATGTCGGTAAGTTCTTTAGTCTATTACAAATTCCTTGTAAATTGCATTAAGTGCCGTAATATAATCATTGGAGTCAACACCCACAATTATATTAAGTTCGCAAGAGCCTTGGTCGATCATTCTGATATTCACACCGCTGTTCGCAAGCGCTGTAAATATTCTTGCCGCGGTACCCTTTGCTTTAACCATTCCGCGTCCAACTATTGCAATGAGAGCGAGATTTTCTTCGACAAATATGTTATCAGGATTTACTGCCTTACATATGCCGGACATAACGTCTGCTCTTTTTCCTTGAAGCTCTTTGGTATGTAAAACAACGCTCATTGTATCAATACCCGATGGGAAATGTTCAAAGGATAAACCGTTTTCTTCAATAACCTGGAGTACGCGTCTGCCAAAACCGAGTTCGGCATTCATCATATCTTTCTCTATAGTTAATGTCGAGAAGCCTGTTTTTCCCGCTATACCCGTAATAACATCATCATTAACCTCATCGGTTTCAGGAACGATGAAGGTACCTCTGTCTTCCGGGCGATTTGTATTCTTGATATTAATTGGTATTTTAGAATATCTTACCGGGAAAATCGCATCTTCGTGAAGCACTGTTGCTCCCATGTAAGAAAGCTCACGAAGTTCATTATAAGTTATAGTGTTAATAACCTTGGGGTTATTAATGCAACGAGGGTCTGCCATAAGGAAACCTGATACGTCTGTCCAGTTCTCATAAACGGTAGCGCTTGCAGCTCTGGCTACGATGGAGCCCGTTATATCAGATCCGCCTCTGGTAAACGTTTTGATTGTTCCGTTAGGCATTGAGCCGTAGAAACCTGGAATAACAGCGTATTCATTTTTTGATAGATACTCCGAAAGTACATCATTGGTTTTTTCGGCATCAAATGTTCCGTCTTCGTTGAAAAAGATAACCTTTTTAGCATCGATGAAGTTAAAACCAAGATATTTTGCCAGTATTTTTGCGTTTAAATACTCGCCTCTTGATGCTATGTAATCTCTTCCTGAGTTATGAAGCATAGACGTCTTGATCTTATCGAAAAGCGCATCTAAATCAATTTCTATTTCCAGCTCTCTAACTATATCTTCATATCTACTTTTTATTTGATTGAAAACGTCGGTAATGTCCTCCTCATTGAATGCGAGCTCATAGCATTGATAAAGAAGATCTGTAACTTTTGTATCGCCGTTCATTCTTTTTCCCGGAGCTGAAGCAACAACGTATCTTCTTTCGGGCTCGCTCTTTATAATATCCGCAACTCTTTTGAATTGCTTAGCATCTGCGAGTGAACTACCGCCAAATTTAAGGACTTTAAGACTCATTTTATTCTCCTCTGCTTTAGTCTGATAAAAATATATTATTATTATATGTAAACGCAAGCTTTTTGTCAAGTATAATTTTACTGTTTTTTAAGATATTTTATTTAAAACTAAAAAAATGACAAAAAATAAAAATTATACTTGACTTTTTTTAAAAGTTCTGCTATAATATGAGAGTCGCTTGGAGAGATGGCCGAGTTGGTCTAAGGCGCACGACTGGAAATCGTGTAAACCATAACCGGTTTCATGGGTTCGAATCCCATTCTCTCCGCCATAACAAGAACACCCCGATTTTGGGGTGTTCTTGTTATTTATGACGGAGAGAACGTTGATTTGAAGCCATTTTCTTGCGACAAGCAAGAAATGGGTTCGCATATGCGCATCGCGCATATCTGGCGTTTTGTGGGGAATACCTTCGCTTTGTGCTAAGGCTAACGGTTCCCGAAAAAGTTACCGACGCATAGCCATATCCCAAAGTACTCCCGATTTTGGGGTGTTCTTGTTATTTATGACGGCGAGAACGTTGATTTGAAGCCATTTTCCTTGCATAATATTGACTTTTAATGGCATTAAGTTTATAATGGTTTGTGTAAATGTTTGGAGGTAGTCCATATGGCAGTTAAAATCTTAATTTCAAAAACCAAGAAACAATACAAAGCAAATCTGCATTGTCACAGTAATTTGTCCGATGGTAAACTTACTCCATCAGAACTCAAAGAACTGTATAAATCAAACGGATATAGTATTCTCGCGATTACAGATCACTGTTTTCCAAAAAGTCATACCGAGCTTACCGACAAGAATTTTCTTATGATTACAGGATATGAAGCTTATATTCGTTCTTCTGCCGATTGTATATACGATAAATTCAAACCTGAAATTCATTTGAACTTATTCGCCAAAGAACCTGATAATGAAACTATTATATGCTACAATAAAGCCTCGACGAAATATATGCCTGAAGAACTTCATGGTATTATTAAGCGTGCCGGAACAGAGCGCAGGCGCGAATATTCCGTAGATTATGTTAACGAATTTATAAAAACGGCAAATGATAATGGATATTTGGTTGCATATAATCATCCCGGATGGTCTATGGAAGATGAAGAACGTATTCTTTTATATGAGAATCTTTTTAGTTTGGAAATGTATAATACGTCTTCATTTGTTACAAATAATCTTGAAAACGGTGAGGTTCTTTATGATAAAATGCTTCGTCGCGGAATGAGAATCGGATGCCATGCGGGTGATGATAATCATAATAAGCATCCGTTTGATTCTCCGTATAACGACAGTTGCGGTTGGTATACTGTATTTCTTGCGGACAAGCTTGAATATTCGTCAATTATCAGCGCAATGAACAATAAGGATTTTTACGCTTCAAACGGTCCTGAATTTCATGAACTTAGCATTATTGACAATGAAACTTTGCATATTGAGTGTTCTCCCGCATCAAAAGTCTTTCTTTATTACGGAACTATAAAATCTTCCGCATCTATAAGACTTCCAAAAGGTGAAATGCGCTCATCTTTTGACATACGGATTCCGTCTGATGCAAAATTCGTTCGTGTTACAATTTATGACGACGAAGGACATGTTGCTAATAGCAGGGGGTACTTCCCTGATGAATGGTATTAATGCTTTATGGGTAAATTCAACGGTATTTTAATCGCATCAGACTGGGACGGAACAGTTTATTACAAAGGTTCTATTCACAAAGACACCATTGATGCCATACGTTATTTTCAGCAAAATGGCGGACTTTTTACAATATGTAGTGGACGCTTTAATGATTTTCTGGAAACCTTTTCTTCAAGTATTAAGCCTAATACGTATTTAATATGTTGCAACGGAGCATATATTGTTGATACTGAAAGTCGAGAATGTTTGTATGAAGGTTTTTGTGACGATCACCTCTTTCTGCTTACGGATCGCATTTTCGAAAACGGTTCGCCTATATCGGAAGTGAGATTTTTTTGTAAAGACAAATGTACTCACATAGAAGTCAAATCAAAAGAAGAATATTATCAAAAACGATCTTTATTACGCAATACGAAAATTTATAAGGCTGTTGCTGTTTATAAAGATGAACTTTATGCAATCGCGGATAAAGAAATGCTTGAAGACAGTAATATCCTTAAAGATTATATTGCCGTCAGAAGTTGGAGTGTAGGTCTTGAACTAATAAAGTACTCCAACTCAAAAGGTGTTGCGGTTCGTAGGGTTGCAGATAAGGTAAATGCAAACCTGATAATTACTGCAGGAGATTATGAAAATGATATCGAATTATTGAAATCTGCGGATATTGGATATGCAGTCATGAATGCTACGGATTCTCTAAAGGCTGTCGCGGATAGAGTTACTGTCAGCGCAGATAATGCAGCTTTAGCAAAAATAATTAGTGATATTGAAAAAGAGTTTTGTAAAGCTTAAACATAAGAAAGGAGTAAAAAATGAAAAAACTTTCAGATTTTTTGGTTGATAAACGCTTTTTTGTTTTTTTGTTTATGATTCTCCTTATGATTTTATGTATCATATTAGGAAATTACGTCAACATTAATTTTGATTTAACTGAATATTTGCCGGATAATTCTAATATGAAAATGGGACTTGATATAATGAATTCCGAGTTTCAAGAAAATATGGATTCCAAAACGTTCAAAATCATGTTTAAAAATCTGGACAATGCGGAAATTGACGATATTCTGAAGGCGCTTTCGGAGTTTGACGGTGTATCGAAAGTTGAATATGAGGTAACCGATAAATATAATAAGGATGGATATACTTTATTCATATTAACAACCTCACTTATCGATATATCCGATATTGCAGAATGTGTGGACGGAATAGTTGAATATTACCAAAAAGATTATACGGTATACTCATATTATAAGTATTCGCAAGATAAAATACTCAGTATAATAGTTCCTATTGCTCTTGTAGTTATACTTGTTGTACTGTTTATAATGTGCAATTCTTTACTTGAGCCTTTGTTAATTTTATTAAGCATAGGAATAGCTGTCATATTGAATAATGGAAGCAATATTATTTTTCATAATATATCCGGTATTACTAACTATATTGCTGCTACTATTCAAGCCATCCTTTCGATCGATTATTCCATAATAATTTTACATAGATATTTTCAAGAAAAAGAATTGCTTGCTTCTCATGATAAAGTACAAGCAATGAAAAACGCATTACATTCTTCTTCAAAATCTGTTTTGGGCAGTTCTGTAACAACAATTTTTGGGTTATTGGCACTTGCACTTATGAGCTTTAAATTAGGAGCTGATATGGGTTTTGTGCTTGCTAAGGGTATAGTATGCAGCTTGATATGTGCATTTACGGTTTTGCCTGCTGTAACTCTTTATTTGGATAAATTTATAGAATACACAAATAAAAAAGCTATTCTTAATAAGCTTTCCATAAGGCTTTCGGAAAATAAGATTTTAGAAAAAAGCATGAGATCTATCGGCAATTTTGCTTGTAGATTTAAAAAGAGTATATGTATAATTTTCGTTATTGTTTTTGTTTTTTCAGGTATACTTCAAACTCGAATTTCAATTGATTTTGCCAATAAATATCTTACAAAAACTTTTGTAAATGATATTTTCCCGGAAGAAAAAACTCTCGTAATACTTTATAACAATGATGATGAATCTGCAGCTGAACGAGTTGCCGAAAATTTGGCTACATACGATAATGTATTGGATGTTAAAAGCTATAGTCACACCTTAGAAAAAGAAATTTCCGCAGATGAGATTTCAAATATTTCGGGACTAGATAGCTTGGTTGTTCGTATGCTTATATATGCATATAAAAACGGGTTTGATCCGAGTGAAATTTCGGTTGTTAATTTTGTAAAATTTCTTTCTTCCGATGAGTTTTTGGAAAATAAATCTTTGTCCGGATTTTTAAACCAAGAAGTTAAGGACTTTATTTTAAACAACCACAAAATCGTTAATAACATATATAATGATACTCAATATGATGACAATGCTTTATCTGAACTTTTTGATATTGAGTTGCAAAAGGTGAAGTTGCTTTTGTTAATCGAAGATAGAGAAACAATGAGCATTAAAGATTTTACTGATTGCCTGCATGATATGTATAGCAAATATCCCTCAAACTTTACTGATGAACAATCGGAAAAACTCATTAGAATGAAAATGCTTTGCGAATCCATTGCCGCAAACGAAACCGTTACATGCGAAGAGTTTGTGAATATGTTACCGTATAAAATTGAATCCTTAAACGATTACGTTCCTGCGCTTTACATGCTTTGCAACTCGTCTTTAAAAATTAATGAAAATGAAACTGTAATTCTTTATGATTTCATTATGTTTGTTAATAACGCTGTTGAAAATCCGATTTTTAAATCTGTAATCACAGATAGCACTAAAGCAAGTGTAAAAGAACTTATAAGTATGGCAACGCAAGGTAAAGCTGAGCTTGTAGGTAAGGACTATTCACGTATTGTTGTTTCTTTTGATTATCAATCGGAAAATGGCGACTACCGTGAATTTTATGAGCCGATTTCTCAAATTACAGATAAATATTTTGAACATGATTATTATTTTATCGGTGATACGGCAATGGCTTATGAGCTGTCGCAAAGTTTTCAGTTCGATTATAATATTATATCGATTGCAATAGCGTTGGCTATCTTTGCAATAATTGCAATATCATTTAAAAACATTTTTATTCCTGCGATTTTGGTGTCGCTCATTGAATGTGCCGTATTTGTTAGTCTGAGTATTCAATCATTACTAGGCTCTTCGGTATATTATATAGCAATATTCTTTGTTCAAGGCGTTTTAATGGGCGCTGCAGTTGATTATGGCATATTGCTTACAAATTATTATGTTGATTTACGCGAATCAATGGATAAAAATGAGGCTGTTTCCAATGCCCTTTTACGGGCATCCCGCGCAATATTTACATCAGGATTTGTAATTCTTTTTGTTGTCTTTATAATAGGTGCAATTGTACGCGGTGCGCTTGGAGACATTTTGATTGCGGTAGGATGCGGTGCTCTCAGCGCTTTGTTGCTGGTTATATTTGTCTTACCGTCTTTGCTTGTCCTATTCGATAAATTTATAATTAAAGACCAAAAGCACTAGAAATAACCCCCTGAAGAACACATGAATTGTACTGTGATTCTTCAGGGGGATTTTTTGAGTTAATTGAAAAGATTTAAATAATTATCAATCGATATCTTCGACAACCTTCTCTGCGGAAGTATCAAGAATTTCGGGATGCAGCATATAGCGTTTTAGTTTTTTAAACGCGGAAGCATAATAGTAACCGTCGCAGATTCGTTCGTCGGTAACTACTTTGAGAGTTATGAAATGATGTCTCTCTCTGGTGCCGTCGCGCTTTATAGCATCTGCAGTGAAAATGTTTCCGTATGAGATAAACAGTGGAAGTGTTCCAAAATTATATAGATGATGATATATCGCAGGTATTCCAAGCGATCCCATTGACGTTATAATCATGGAGCCGTGGAATGGACTTACCTTCAAAAGAGCCTTCGGCAGCCAACCCTTAAAATCAAGCCACCTGATAAGTGCCATTGCTCCTCTGAATATAAATCCGGGAAGCCTTGTAAGCGTGCGTGCTGTTTTGTCAAAATCGGTGTTTTCCGAGACAGCCGCCATCACTGTTTTGCGGAATTTCTTATAAACATTATAAATGTTATCGCGCGGATCGAATTCTACTTTGATACAAGTATCAGGGGATTCGAGAGACATTTCCTTCTTTATAGTCATTACGCATTCTATATTGTTTCTTGCAAATACCTTTTGCCCCGCAATAAACCTGTTAATAGCTGGTCTTTCAGCAACTATTCTGACATAAGCAGCCAAAATAACATGAAGAAGTGCCATATCCGTATAACCTTCTTCGTGCTTTTGGTCTATATATTTCTCGACATTGGTAATATCAATAACATCTTCAAACTGATTCATAGAATCGTTTCTTGTACGCATAATGTAAGGTACTATGATGTTCATTGGATTTATTGTACGTAAGCGTCTTCCCTCTTTACGATCACCAAATCTGCGTTTACGAGTTCGATAAGCAGGTGTATCATATTCAAGAATCGGTTCAAGTCGTTTATCTTCCATAAAGATGTCCTTATTTAAAATTGTTTGTTTTATTTTAGCATATTATGTCATTTAAGTCAAGGAAAATATTTACAGTTGTTTCTCCTATAGTCATAACCACCAGTTTACTGGTGGTTATGACTATAGACACAAATCAAATGAAGGAAAAGCATAAAGCTCTTCCTTCATAAGTAAAAATTTATTTATGCATCTTTTTTAGCTTCAGCGATGATCTTTTCGGCAATCGGGCCAGGAACTTCTTCATAACGGACAAATTCCATATCAAATCTGCCTCTGCCTTGTGTCATAGCGCGAAGTGCTACAACATAATCTGCCATCTCCGCCATAGGAGCTTCAGCAATAACAGCCTGAGTGCCTCTTCCGTCATCAATAGGCTCAATTCCAAGAACTCTTCCGCGGCGTTTAGGAAGATCGCCCATAACATCACCAACGTAATTATCGGGAACGCAAACCTTCAAAGCACCGACAGGCTCGAGAAGCACGGGCTTAGCCTTGGGAAGACCCTCACGGTATGCAATAGCTGCCGCAAGCTTGAATGAGATTTCGTTTGAATCGACGTCGTGGTATGAACCGTCATAAAGCTCTGCAGCGAGATTAACAACGGGATAACCTGCAAGAATTCCCTTCTGCATGCATTCCTTAAGTCCCGCCTCTACAGCTGGGAAGAAGTTCTTCGGAACTGCTCCTCCAAATACGCTTTCGGTAAATGTAAGTCCTTCTTCCTCACCGGGCGCGAATCTGATCTTAACGTGACCGTACTGACCTGAACCGCCGGATTGTTTCTTATGCTTGCCTTCAACATCTGATTTGCCTTTTATAGTTTCTCTGTAAGCAATCTTTGGCTTAGAGAGTGTTACGTTAGCACCGAATCGGTTTTTGAGCTTAGAAACAATTATGTCAAGGTGTATATCGCCAAGACCGGAAAGAACTAACTGCTTAGTTTCCGAATTGTTTACATAGTTAATGGTAAGATCTTCTTCAAGAATTCTTGAAATACCACCAGAAATTTTATCTTCATCACCTTTAGAAGCCGGAGAGATTGCCATGCTCATATAAGGCTTTGGGAAGTCGATAGGAGCATATTTAATGTTTTTCTGTGCCGTAGTGAGTGTATCATTCGTACCGGTAGAAGAAAGTTTTGCGATAACACCGATATCACCGCAAGCAAATTCATCGATATCTATCTGCTTTTTGCCGCGCATCATAAATATCTTGCCCATTTTTTCGTTTGCGCCATTTGTAGTGTTACGAAGAACCATATCTTTTTTAAGTTCACCGTTCATTACCTTGAAGAATGACATTTTACCTACAAAAGGATCGGCAACTGTTTTGAAAATGAAAATAGAAGTATCTTTGCTTTCAGTTTCAATAGCTATATCTTGAAGCTCACCGTTTTCGTCTACAATATGCTCTACACCGCGAGCAGTCGGTCTTGGGAATGAATGCGCGATTGTATCAAGCAATGTTTTGATACCCCAGTTTTTCGTAGCCGCACCGCAGAATACAGGGACAATCTCACCCTTAATGATACCTTCGTGAATTGCTTCAAGAGATTCTTCTCTAGATATGGGCTCTTCATTAAAGAATTTATCCATAAGCTCATCGCTTGTTTGAGCGATTGCTTCAAGAAGCATATTGTGATATTCGTTACATACGTCCATAAACTTTTCGGGAATAGAAGAAATTACGTATTCACCTGTTGCCTTTTCGAACGTATAAACCTTCATTTCAATAAGGTTTGCAAATCCTATGACAGTATCACCGTCGATAATCGGAATCTGGATGGGACATACAGTAACACCGTAAGTGTCTCTTATTTGACCGAATACGCGGTAGAATCTCGCTTCACCGTCGTCAAAACGGTTTATGAAGAATGCTTTGGGAACTCCTGCTTCGGTAGCCATATTCCATGCGGATTCAGTTCCAACTTCTATTCCTGCTTTACCGTCAACAACGATAATAGCGGCATCTGCTGCTCTTACACACTGACGAACCTCTGCTTCAAAATCAAAGAAGCCAGGGGTATCAAGAAGATTTATCTTAGTACCGCTCCAAAGCATCGGTGCCATTGCGGCGGATATAGAATATCCTCTTTTTATTTCTTCAGGATCATAGTCGCATACGGTATTTCCATCAGCAGTGGTGCCTAGGCGATCCGTGAGTCTTGAGATATAAAGCATTGACTCTGCAAGAGAGGTTTTTCCTCCTCCACTATGTCCGAGTAGTGCAACGTTACGAATACTTTTGGTATAAACCTTTTCCATTTGTGTAAGTCTCCTTGTGGTTATTGTGCTTTATATGGGTTTCGGCTAAACGTAGACCATATATGTAGATTATACACTATTTAAAAATAAATTTCAATAATTCAAGTTGAAGATTTTAAACACCAAACGTAGAATTTTGAGCATGCAATTTGTGTATTTTACACATAATCGACATTAAAATAGTGCCGAAACAGCGTTCGGCACTGAAAAATAATGTATCAGTTGGCTTTTTTCATATGCATACAAGCCAACGCTTGGTATATGTTAGTAACACCTATGAGTTCTACATTGTCAGGAACCTTTAAGGATTGATTAATGTTTTTCTTGGGTAAAACTATCTTCGTAAAACCGAGCCTGACAGCTTCTTTTACTCTGTAATCGATATGCGAAACTGCGCGAACCTCGCCTGAGAGTCCGATTTCTCCGAAAGCAATAAGCTCATCAGGGATAATTCTGTCGGTTATACCGCTGATCAATGCCATGGCGATTGAAAGATCTGCGCTTGGTTCGTCAAGATATAGTCCTCCGGCAACGTTTAAATAAACGTCGTTTTCATAAAATTTTAAACCCATTCTTTTTTCAAGCACTGCGATAAGAAGTGCCATTCTGTTATGGTCAAAGCCGTCGGATGTTCTTTTGCCTGTTGGATACGCTGTTTTGGTAACCAGCGATTGAATTTCCGTTATAATTGGGCGCGTTCCTTGCATAACACAGCCCGCGCATGATCCACTGGTGTTTTTAGGACGCTCAGCCATAACAACTTCGCTTGGATTCGGGATTTCTTTAAGTCCCGTGTCACCCATTTCAAAAACTCCGATTTCATTTGTGGACCCAAAACGGTTTTTAATCGCTCTGATAATTCTGTATGAATTTGTTCTTTCGCCTTCAAAATACAAAACAGCGTCAACCATATGCTCAAGGAGCTTTGGGCCTGAAATTCCCCCTTCTTTGTTGACATGCCCTACAAGAAAAACGGCAGCTCCAAACGATTTTGCATAATTGATAAGAGTAAGTGCGCCTTCCTTGACTTGAGTAATACTTCCGGGGGCGGATGATAGTGACTCAGAGGATAGCGTTTGAACTGAGTCCATAATGATAACGTCGGGGCGGAGACGTTCGCATTCTGATATTATAGATTCAAGGTCATTTTCCGTAAGAAGATAGATAGAATCTCCCTTTATCCCAAGACGTTCAGAGCGAAGCTTAAGTTGACCTTTAGATTCTTCACCTGATATGTAAAGAACTTTTCGCGAGAGGGATAGCTGACCGCAAATCTGAAGAAGTAAAGTAGATTTTCCGATTCCCGGTTCTCCCGAAAGAAGTACGACTGAACTGTCAACGAGTCCTCCACCTAAAACACGGTCGAGCTCTCCCATTCCTGTTTTGGTTCTTATATAATCAGATATCTTTAATTCTGAAAATACTTCTGCCTTACTTTTTGTTGTCAAAATGCGTTTTGCGCCTTTTTCTTTTGTTTCCGTTTCTGAAAAGCTATTCCATGCTCCGCATTCATAACATTTACCAAGCCATTTCGTTGATGTAGCCCCGCATTCGCTGCAAACGAAAATAATTTTAGAGCCCTTCATCCAATACCTCCAATTTTAACTTCTATTGTTTTTATCGTATTCTATAATACCACAAAGAATCGCAAAACTCAATTCTTTTTGATATTCTTTTTCTGAAAGTTTTTTACATTCCTCAGGATTTGAAATAAATCCGCACTCAATAAGGATTGCAGGTACTGTTGCATTTTCCAAAATATAAATATCGTCTCCCTTTTTTATTGACCGACGATTTTGAGGCTGTAATCTTGAAATGACGGATTCTTGGATTTTTGTTGCGGCTGTTTTGGCGTTTTCAATTTGCGTTGAATAGTAAACTTGTAATCCCGAACAATCAGTAGATCCGAATGAATTCATATGAATACTGATAAAAAGAGCATTTGAAAATGAATTTGCTATTTCAACGCGGTTTTTTAAATCATATATTTTTCTCATACCTTTTATATTTTGTTCTTCGGTATATAATAAGCAGTCCTCGGTCCTTGTGTATATAACATCATATCCCGCAGCTCGAAGATAATCTCCGAGCTTCATTGAAATTGCCATGTTCAAATCTTTTTCATATATATTATTTGCTCCAATAGCACCACAATCTTCGCCTCCGTGCCCTGCGTCAATTACAATTATACTCTTCTCTGTATTTTCTGCAGATGCATACATATCCTGATTCTGTAGCGATATATACTTAAAAAATAGCGGCAAAGTAATTGAAATTATGATAACCAGTGATAGGAACTGTACAAAAAAATATTTATTCTTCGTCTTTATAGTAAACATAAAAATACCTCCAAATATTCAAGACAAATATATGGAGGTAAAAAATTAATTATTACTTTTATATTTTGCGTTTGGGAAAAAACGTTTGTCTTTTAATCCTAAAATGTAGGATATGTGGGTTATAATAGCCGAAATTACAGGAAAAACAAGATACAGAGAGGTTTGCATTATCCAATTTAGATTTTCATTATCTGCAAATGCTGCGCAAATTCCTTGGATAACTCCTAGATACATAGAAACAAAGAGTCTGAATATTAAATTTAAAACAGCGAAAATCGACATAAAAACTTCAGCTCCGCTTAAAACGTAGACAATATAAAGCAAAAGCGCAGTTCCAACTACTATAAAATTGAGCGAATTAGCCCATAAGCCAAGTTTTATACCTTTAGCGGGCGTTCTTTCCAGCCTATTTGAATCAATTCTGATTTTATCTTTTGCACCTATTTCCCATGCTACGTTATATATAAGAACATAATAAAACAGCATCGCAAATGCTGAAATGATTATCTTTATGGTAAGAGATGCTTTGTCACTTTCGCTTATAGCACCGGCAGCGGTATAGAGGAACATTGAAAAAATCGCAACGCCGATCTGATTTATGTAGAGTTTAACTACATCGTTTCCGTTTTCTTTTAAAAAAGTAAATCGCATATAATCCTCTTTTTAAATCATTTAACACTTTTATTTTATCACAAAAGATAAAAAAAACAAGCCTTAAATAAAATTGTTTACACTTTATCCACTAAATTTGCTGAAAATTTTGTATAATATATATGTAAAGATTTGCGCGGAGGTATGCTTGATGGCTGTATTAACGTTAAAAAGTTCTGAATTTCAAACATTTCCAACCATTTTAAAAGAGTATGCTTCTTATATTTTGGCTATAAAAGGCAATTCAGAAAAAACGGTTTGTGAATATTTGCTTGATATACGTACGTTTTTCAGATATATGAAATGTAAGAAAGATGGCATATGTGCGGAAGATGCCGAATTTGAAAAAATATCTATTAAAGATATTACACTTGATGATATGAGGAATGTAAGGAACGAGGATATTATAAGTTATCTAATGTTCACTCGTACCTCCAGAGAGAATAATCCAACGACTCGAATGAGAAAAATCAGCTCATTGCGTTCACTTTACAATTATTTATGCAATAAAAGGCATTATTTTGAGGAGAATCCTACAATATACATAGATAGACCTAAAACAGCAAAAACATTGCCTAAATATATGACTTATGAAGAAAGCTTGAAGCTCCTTGAAACCATAAAAAAAGACGTTGAATCCCCTACAAACGCTCGTGATTTTGCTATCGTTGCGCTTTTCTTGAATACTGGTATGCGTCTTTCAGAACTTACGGGTCTGAATTTACAAAGCTTTGCTTCTGATTTGACAAGTCTTCGGGTTATAGGAAAAGGAAATAAAGAAAGAATAATATATTTAAACGATTTTGCGAAAAGCGCTGTTAAAGAATATTTGGAAGTCCGCCTTGATCCAAGGTATATCAAAACATCTGATAAAGCGTTCTTTTTAAGCTCTCGAGAGCAAAGAATATCAGCAAAAACGGTGCAATGGATGGTTCATAAATATCTTGATATAGCGGGACTTGGAAATAAAGGATTATCCGTGCATAAATTGCGTCATACTGCCGCTACGCTTATGTATCAGAGCGGAATGGTGGATATAAGAGTATTAAAGGAGGTATTGGGTCATGAGCAGCTCAATACAACTCAAATATATACTCATGTTATCGATCGAAATCTTGAGCAAGCGGTCGAGCGGAATCCGCTTGCTGATATAAAAATCAACAAGCTGAAATAACAACTGCCGCGTTTTAACACTGCGTTTTGAGGTTTTTATGGGTGATAAATTAAATATCGGTGAGAAAATTAAAAAAAGAAGACTTGAACTTGGCTTGACACAAAAAGAAGTTTGCGAGGATTGTATTACACGCAATATGTTAAGTCTTATTGAATCAGGGGCCGCCACTCCTTCTATCGAAACGGCAATATATCTTGCTGACAGGCTATCTCTTCCGCTGCCGTATCTATTTTCAAAGGATGATTCTTTGTTTTTATACGAAAAAGAACAAAAAATCAATATTATACGAAATCTTCTCAAAAAAGAAGATTATAATTATTGTATCAAAATTTTGGATTCTCTGTCCGGATCTGATGACGAAGTTAATTTTATTTATGCATATGCGGCGTTTAACCACGGTAAAAAACTGTTATTGGCCGGGTCATTAGTCAGCGGGGCAAAATATTTGAATTTGGCTTTGGAGAAATCCTTAGAAACCGTTTATGATACAAGTTATATAGAACAAACAGTACCTCTCTATTTATCAATTGCTTCAAATATTCAATCCCCTCTTCTCGAGCTAGATTCTGAAGCGTATGAAAAGTCATGTTTATCGTCGGCTGATTACGAATTTTTTAAATATGTTACAATGGACGTTGAATTCGATTTTGAAAACATTCTTTATTCTAAGCACCTTTATGCGAAGAGTTTGTTGAAGCGCTACAATTATGCGGAAGCAATATCTGTTCTTTTGGAGCTTCAGGAATCTAAAAATTATAACTACAACGCATACGTGCTTTTTGGCGTATATACCGATCTTGAAAATGCATATAAACAGCTTGGAGATTTTGAAAATGCTTATAGATATTCCACTAAGCGTATGTCACTTATAAGTGCATTTAAAACTTAATTGGTAAAATTGGATAAAAATGAGCCGTTCTTTTTGTTCGGCTTATTTTTATTATTTTTAAGATATTGTATTGACTTATTTTAGTTTTGGTGGTATATTATATCTAGTGAAATTTGTATAATTTTAAATATTTAGGTCAAATTTCATTAATAGTACAATGTTTATAATTATAATGGAAGGAGAGATTTGCCAAACGGCAAATCGGTAATTCGCTTTGGACAAATACACAAATCCCGAATTTTGTGCGCTTCCTACTGCGGACGAGCTTCGTGCTTCCCTAGTTGCAAGCGAAAGTTCCGATGTAAGAAACCAACTCGCTGGTCTTTTTGATGATGCGTCTTTCATTGAACTTAGCGCTTATACTCAAAGAGGATTCTCGGATTTCATCGCAACGGAAAAATCAAATGAATTCGAAGGAGTTATCTGCGGATACGGTGCAATTGACGGTAAGCTGACATTTGCTTTCGCTGAAGACTCTTCTAGAATGGGCGGAGTTATTGACGAACGCCACGCAAAAAAAATAGCGGACCTTTATGCTCTCGCAATTAAAAACGGTGCTCCTGTCGTTGGTATTTTTAATTCCAACGGTACAGATATTTTTGCAGGAACCGCAGGACTTGCTGCATACGGAAAAATTATGTCAACAGTATCAAAAGCATCCGGAGTTATACCTCAGATTGCTTTAGTTTCGGGCAAATGCTTGGGACTTGCTGCCGCTATTGCTGCAATGTTTGACTTTACTGTTAAGGTTTCCGATGCGTCGTTATATGTTTCTTCGCCGTCTCTTACCGGAGCTGAAGATGCACAGGATGCTTTGATTGCCTATTCCGGTGATATTGCTCAGTGCTTAGGATATATAAGAGGTCTTGTCTCCTTCTTGCCGATGAATGCCGATTCGGGTATCATTGTTGAAAGCTGTACTGACAATTTAAACAGAATGATAGGTGAACTTGATTTCGCGGGAGATGCTCATTCCATTATTGCAACTATTGCTGACAACGGTGTGGCATATATGGTGAATGACGAATTTGCCAATTCTGTAACTACCGCCTTTTCAACCATCGCAGGAATTAGATGCGGAGTTGTAGTAAACTCTTATTCTAACAATGAAGGCAGAATTGATGCTTGCGCTGCAAGAAAAATATCTCGCTTTGTTAACTTCTGTAATTCATTCTCAATTCCGGTTGTTACAATTGTGGATTCTCTTGGAGTTGTAATTGACAAGCAAAACGAAATGAATTTCTACGCTCCTGAACTGGCCAAGCTTGCTTGCGCATACGCTAACGCCGATATTCCCAAGGTAACGGTTATCAAAGGCCATGCTATTGGTGCTTCATTCGTTCTGCTTGGATCGAAGGCTCTCGGGGCAGATATAGTTTACGCAACGGATGATTCTGAAATATGCGCTCTTTCTGCCGAAAGCGGTGTTGCATTCGCATGGGATAAATATATAACTCTTGAAAAATCCAGAGAAAATCTTGTCGAAGAATGGAAAGCAACTGTTTCTTCTCCCGCAAGAGCAGCAGCTTCGGGCGAAATTGATGATATTATAAGTACAAACGAACTTAGAGCCAGAATATGCACTTCCCTTCTTATGCTTTGTGCAAAGGGACAGAATGCAGTAATCGGTTGCAAGGTTCTTCCGCTTTAAAGATAGGAGGTTTTATATGAACTTCTTATTAAACGCAGATGTCACTACAGGTGTATCTGAATCCGGAAATTCCGATACAGTTATGTTAATCATTCTTGGTGTATTAGCACTGCTGTGTATAGCTGTATTTATTTTTAAGCGTTTCTTCCAAAATTCGCCTGATGACACCTCTGATATAATTAATGACGATGAGGCTCAGGAAATGCAATCCTCGGAATATGCGGATATGTCATCTGACGACGAGATCATTGCTGTTATTGCGGCTGCAATTGCGGCTGCAGAGAGTGAATCAAGCGGTCTTAAATACAGAGTTGTGTCCTTTAAAAGAATTTAATATATAAATGTGAGGAATCAAATAATGAAAAAATATAATATTACTGTTAACGGTACCTCTTATGAAGTTGTTGTTGAAGAGGTTTCTTCTAATGGTGTTGTGAGTGCACCTGTTGTTCCTGCTGCGCCTGTTGCACAAGCTCCTAAGGCTGCTGCACCCGTTGCAAAGAAGGCTCCTGAAGCGGCAAAAGGCGGAGTTTCAGTAACCGCACCTATGCCGGGTACCATTCTTGATATTAAGGTATCAGTCGGTCAATCTGTTAAAAAGGGAGATACTGTTTGCGTTCTTGAGGCTATGAAGATGGAGAATGATATTCCGGCTCCTCAGGATGGCGTTATTGCATCGGTTAACGTTCAGAAGGGTGCATCTGTGACTCCTAGTGATGTTCTTATAACTCTTGCATGATTTGAGTGGGAACAAAATTAGAAAGGATTAAGAAAATGGCTAAAAAGCTTCTTATAACAGAGACAGCATTGCGTGACTCGCATCAGTCTCTTGCTGCTACTCGTATGACAACCGAAGAAATGCTTCCTATCCTTGATGCAATGGATCAGGTTGGTTATTATTCACTTGAGGCATGGGGCGGTGCAACATTCGATTCTTGCCTTCGTTTCCTAAAAGAAGATCCTTGGGTGAGACTTCGTACCATTCGCGATCACGTTAAAAATACAAAGCTTCAGATGCTATTCCGCGGTCAGAATATACTCGGATACCGCCATTATGCAGACGACGTGGTTGAGTATTTTGTTCAGAAATCCATAGCAAACGGTATTGATATTCTTCGTATCTTTGATGCTCTTAACGATGCAAGAAATCTTGAGACTGCTATTAAAGCTACTATAAAAGAAGGCGGTCATGTTCAGGCTGCAATCTCTTATACGACTTCTCCGTTCCATACAAATGAAGGTTTTGCTCAGTATGCAAAGCAACTCGAAGAAATGGGTGCTCATTCTATTTGTATTAAAGATATGTCGGGGCTTCTTAAGCCCTACGAAGCGTATCAGCTCGTTAAGACTATCAAGAATTCGGTAAAGGTACCGGTTCATCTTCATACTCATTATACCGCAGGTCTTGCTTCTATGACTCTCCTAAAGGCAATAGAGGCAGACGTTGACGGTGTAGATACTTCAATATCTCCATTGGCAATGGGTACATCTCATACACCTACTGAGGCTTTGGTCGCTACACTTCAGGGTACGCCTCATGATACAGGTCTTTCCCTTGAAAAGCTTGACGTTCTTGCTAAATACTTCAATACCATCCGTGAAAAGTATATAGCTTCGGGACTTATCGATCCTAAGGTTCTTAAGGTTGATGTCAACGCGCTCAGATACCAAGTTCCCGGAGGAATGCTTTCAAACCTTATTTCACAGCTTAAGGCTGCAGGTAAATCGGATAAGCTCGATGCGGTGCTTGAAGAAGTTGCAAGGGTGCGCGAAGATTCAGGATTCCCTCCTCTCGTTACCCCTTCTTCTCAGATAGTAGGTACTCAGGCTGTTAATAATGTTATTTTTGCTAACGAAGGTAGATATTCGAGAGTTACAAAAGAGTTTAAAGGGTTAGTTCGCGGTGAATACGGAAGATGCCCGGCTCCTATATCCGAAGATTTCAAGAAGAAGGTAATCGGTGATGATGATATAATCGAGTACAGACCTGCTGATAAAATAGCACCCGAAATTGAGTCCCTTCGCGTACGCGTTGCTCCTTATCAGGAACAAGAAGAGGATCTTCTTTCTCTTGCTCTCTTTGAACAGGTTGCTATTAAATTCTTCGAATGGAGAAAACAGCAAAATTATAAATTGGACGCCAACGGTGATGCAGCCAATGGAGTTCATCCTGTATAAAATAAAAAAGTTCGGCTATTTTGGTAGTCGAACTTTTTTATTTTACTTTAATTTAATTTTCCGAATTGTTTGAATCGGAATCCTTGTCAACGTCTTCTGTTTGCTCGTCGCTGTTACTATTTTCAATATTAAGAGGACCTTCAGCATCATCGAAGTTTATTTGCCCAAGTGTTCCATTTTGCATATCTCGGAAGAAGTTATCAAGCATATCGTTTCCCGAATTTGATGCCTTTTTTGCATTTTCGGCTTTGAGTCTTTCCTCTTCTTCCTTTTGATTGTTTTCATGAGCGGTTTTATTTTCTTCTTCGCTCTTTCTAGCCTTTTCCCTAGCTATATTTTCTATATCTTCAAAAGTGGGATTTTCGGCTTCCATACATGCATTGAATTGCTCTTCATCCATAAATTCATGCTTAAGAAGGAATTCAGCAACAAAGTGAAGCTTATCTATATGCTCCGTAAGATATTTTTTGCATCTGTCATATGAATTTGAAATAATAGTGCGTATTTCATCATCAATCTCTGCTGCTGTTTTTTCTGAGTAACTTTTTCCTGATGAGATATCTCTGCCAAGGAATACTTCATCTGATGAGTGCTCTGATCCGTAAAGAACAGTACCGAGCTTGTCACTCATACCGTAACGGGTAACCATATTTCTTGCGATTTTGGTTGCCTGCTGAATATCATTAGAAGCACCTGTTGATATATCGTCAAGAACTATTTCCTCAGCAACTCTTCCACCAAGCGAAAGTACTATACGATCAAGCATTTCATTTCTGGAGGAAGTCATTCTGTCCTCTGTGGGAACACTTATTGTTACACCTCCCGCAGAGCCTGCCGGAATGATTGTTATATGCTTAATTGGATCTGTATATTTACAGAAATATGAAGCAACAGCATGACCGGCTTCGTGGTATGCACAAAGCTTATTGTCAGCTTCTGTTCTAACTTTTGCTTTTTTCTGAGGACCAAGCAGGAGCTTCATATAAGAAGCTTCTATATCCTCCATACCTATGAGTGCTTTGTTTTTCTTTGCTGCAAGCAGAGCTGCTTCGTTAAGGAGATTTGCGAGTTCTGCTCCTGTAAATCCTATTGTGGTTTGCGCAACCTTTGATAGGTCAACAGTGGCTTCTAGAGGCTTATTACGGCAGTGAACCTTCAAAATTGCTTCTCTGCCTTTGATATCAGGGTAATTGACCGTTACGCGTCTGTCAAATCTTCCCGGACGAAGTAACGCGGGATCGAGTATATCGGGGCGGTTGGTTGCTGCAATAACGATAACGCCTGAATTAGTACCGAATCCGTCCATTTCTACAAGCAACTGGTTCAGTGTTTGCTCTCTTTCATCATGACCGCCACCGAGACCTGCGCCTCTGTGACGTCCTACGGCATCTATTTCATCAATGAAAATGATACTCGCAGGAGAACGACGCGCGTTATCAAACAAATCACGTACTCTTGACGCACCGACACCGACGTAGAGCTCAACAAAATCGGAACCGGAAATAGAGAAGAAAGGAACGCCTGCTTCGCCAGCGACAGCCTTTGCGAGAAGCGTTTTACCGGTACCGGGAGGTCCTACGAGCAGAACGCCTCTTGGAATTCTTGCACCGAGCTTAATATATTTCTGAGGGTCTTTTAAAAATTCAACAACCTCTTCAAGTTCTGCCTTTTCTTCATCTGCCCCCGCAACATCTGCAAATTTTACAGTGTTTTTTTCACCGGAAAGCTTTGCTTTTGATTTTGCAAAGCTATTGATTTTGCTTCCGCCTCCGGCGCTTCGCATCATAAAGAAATAAAGCACGCCAAGAACAACGGCAAGAATAATATAAGGAAGATAAATTTGCCACCAAGGTGTTTCAGCAGGAGCTTGATAATTATAATCTTTGAGATTTGAATTGGGATTTCGATAATTAGACAACGCCAATTCATTTATTTGTTCAAGCTGGAAATTATAGCTAAGCTCATAAGAATATTCGACTTCTATAGGCTTTCCTGCTGAATCCGTTTTATAAACCGGATTGCCGCTGGGATCCTCTGAAACGATTTCCAGTGCTTTTACTGTAATCATCAGATTTCCGTCGACTTCGAAGGAAGTGACTAAATCTTTATTAAAAAGCTCAACGAGATCGCTGTATAAAAATTGATCTTTATCACTAAGCGTACTCGTAAAAATCGAGACCGCTGCAATTATTATAGCGAAAACAACGAGGAGCATTAAAATGTTTTTTAAATTTGACTTCATCTAATTGCTTCCAAACCTTTCTTTTTTGCCTTTGCTAAACTTATTGGTTATCGTTTTTTATAAATCGTTATCCATCTATGTTTTTTTGTTTTTGTGAGGTCATCTCGTACACCGAATCCCGGGATCCAAACGATTCCCTTCTCGTCGCAGATAATAGGTATTCTATTCCTATCCTCGGGCGAAATTTTTTTGTCATTGAATAATTTCTTTACTTTTCTCGTTATTCCGCCATAATAGTATGAATCTCCGTCGCGCTTTGTGCGAACTCTTAACTCACCTAATATTATAGCAGATTGCAAATCTGCTTGTATGGCAATTTTGTAAACATTTGAAGAAAAATCTTCATTTTTGTTATCCGAAATTCCTATCGCTATATCGAGAATCGGAATTTCATTGAACCCATTTTTTAAAGGTATAATTTCTACATTGGCAACTGATTTTTTCGAGCTTGTATCTATATAGCAAATACCGTATCGGCAGTAAAATGATATACCTCCGGGAAGTGCCACTTCAAAATTTTCGCTAGCGGATAAGAGATTAAAAATCTTATCAATATGAACTTTTTCAGGAGAAGAAGGACTTTTTTCTTTTATCATTAAGCGCAAAACTCGTACATAGAGCGCAAAATGCAAAGAAACAAGTTCATTTGAATCAATTTTACCATCTTTTACGTTCTCAATGTAAAATTGATAAGCCATAGCAGATATATACTCATCGTCTGAACGCAAGCTGTCTATAGCTTTTTTACAGGATAATTCCGGAGAAGGCGAAAGACGCTTAAACTTTGGTAATATTTCATGTCTTATATAGTTTCTCGTATATTCGGTAGAAAAATTCGTCTTATCTGTTACGAAAGGTATTTTTGCATCTGATAATACTTTTGTTATATCCTCTTTTGGTACAGAAAGCATTGGTCTTATTATGCTTTTGCGAATCGGCGAAATTGCAGAAAGTCCGCATGATCCTGTGCCACGCATCAAATTGAATATAAAAGTTTCAAGATTATCCGTAGCGTTATGTGCAGTTACGATCGTTTTGAATTTATCGCAGTTTTTTAAAACTTCTTCAAAACATTTATATCGGATATTTCGTGCAGCTTCTTCAAGTCCTAAGTGCTCTTCATTTGCAATTTTTGGAACATCCATACGATAGGAAGAAAAATCAATATCCAAAGCTTTGCAAAATTCGCGGCAAAACTTCTCGTCATTATCAGCATCCGTGCCGCGGATCAAATGATTTATATGAATGGCTTTAAGATTGAAATTCGCTTCTTTTCTTAATTTTAATAAGAAAATAAGAAGCAGAACAGAGTCAGCGCCTCCGGAAAAACCCACTATAACTCCCTTTTGTATATCATTCATCATGGAAAAGTTATTTATGGTTTTTCTGATTTCCGACTCTGCTTTACGTCCTGTATCGGTATTAAAGACAGAATCGCAAGCTGAAAGAAGAAATTCTTTATTAATCAATTTTTCTATCTTCCTCAAGTGATCTGAATTTAGTGAATTGTCCTATCCATCCCATCTTTATATTGCCAACAGATCCATGTCTGTTTTTTGCAATTATGACCTCTGCGGTGTTTGCGGTGTCCTCTATTGGAGCTTCGTTGTCCTTCTCTGTTGTTGCTCCTATATCTTTATAATACGTGTCACGATATAGGAACATAACGATATCTGCGTCTTGTTCTATTGATCCCGAATCACGAAGATCCGCAAGCGTAGGACGTTTATTGGTTACACCTCTTGCTTCCGTGCCACGGTTAAGCTGTGCGCAACAAACAATTGGAACTCCAAAGTCCTTTGCCATAATCTTTAGATTTCTTGAAATCTCACCGACCTGCTGCGCTCTGTTATCAACATTGGTGTTGGATTGCATTAAACCTATATAATCTATAATAACAAGACCTAAATTTGGTACTCTGCGCAGCTTAGAACGCATTTCTGTAACTCCGATTTGCGATGTATCGTCAACGTAAATATCGCAACCTGACAGCTCTGCTATAACACCTGCTATATTTTCCCAGTCTTCGGTTGAGAGTACACCCGTACGTAAGCTTTGAGAATCTACCATTGCTTCGCTTGAAATTACTCTTGTTACTAGCTGCTCACACGACATTTCGAGTGAGAAAATAGCTACCGATTTTTTCGACTTTTTAGCAACGTTAGTACCGATATTTAAAACAAATGACGTTTTTCCCATACCGGGACGCGCACCTACTATAATAAAGTCGCCCTTGCCCATTTCGATAAGCTTATCGTCGAGCGCTGAAAATCCGGTTTTAGTACCTTTTTTTGCATTACGCATTTCAGAACTCATTTCGAGATCCTGATATACGTTATGAAGTATATCGCTTATATGACGAAGATCTTTTGTATCGTTATTATTAGATATATCAAAAATTCTCTGTTCAGCGACATCTATAATGCTTCTTACAGGTGACGCCTCTTCATAAGCTTCTTTGTTTATTTCATCGCATGCGGAAATGAGTTTACGAAGAGTTGATTTGTCTTTGACGATTTTAGCATAATCTTTTACGTTAGCCGCAGTAGGAACGGACTCTGCTAAAAGCGCGATATATTGAATACCGCCGGTTTGATCCTTCATACCGGTCTCTACGAGTGCATTTGCAAGAGTTACCGGATCAATTGTACGGCTTTCGTTATACATTTTTGTTAAGGACAAATAAATCTGCTTATGTTCTTCAAGATAAAAATCTTCAACACTTAGAATACCGCCAACTGTATCAAATGCTTCGGGTTTTCTTATTACAGATCCTAAAAAAGCTTGCTCTGCTTCGATGGATACCGGCATTTGTTTGATTGTCAAATTGTTGTCTTCCATGTTTACTCCTATACATTTTAAAATGTAATTTGAATTATATGAAATCCCACAAATGTTATAAATTATTCGTGAACTATAACGTAGAAGGTTGCAATAACTTCCGGATGTACCTTAAGCTCTACGGTATATTTACCGTATGCTTTAATACTTTCTTTGAGATTAATTTTTCTTTTGTCAATATTAGCGTCTGTGGCTTTGGCAAGCTCTTCGGCAATATCTTTTGCGGTAACAGAACCGTAAAGTCTGCCGTCTTGGCCGTGCCCCATCTGTATCTTAATTTCTTTTTCATTGATTTTGGCAGCCAACGCTTGAGCTGCTTTTTTGTCCTCAGCTATTTTAAATTGTTTTGCTTCTTCCTTTCCCTTAAGCTCATTTTGAGCTTTTGCATCAGCCGGAATAGCCTTTTTTTGCGGGAACAAAAAGTTTCTTGCGTATCCGTCGGATACATTTATGATTTGATCCTTTTTGCCTTGACCTTTTACATCGCAAAGTAAAATGACTTTCATTGTATATCTCCCTCATTCCTTGTTCTTATAGTCCAGTTCCAAATAATCATCGATACTTTCTTTAAGAGTTTCAAGAACCGATATTACGGAATCTGATTTTATCTGAGCACCGGCAATATCAAAATGACCTCCGCCGTTAAGCTTTTCAAGAATTATCTGAACGTTGATTTTGCCGTTAGAACGTCCTGAAATGTGAATCTGATCACCTATTTTTACAATAGCGAATGCTGCCTCTATATCTTGAAGCGCGAGCATCTTATCCGCTGCTTTAGATGCAACAACTCTATAAGAATCATCAGTTTCACCATCGCATGATGATATCGCTATGTTATTTTTGTATACTGTTATGGAAGTATGGAATCTAGCTTCCTTCGCTAAATCCAAAGGCGAAGCCTTGAACATACCATAAACATCCGAAGGATTTGCTCCTGCGCCTCTGAGATATTGGGCGGCTCCAAATGTCCTTGTACCGGTATTTCTTGTGAATTGCTTTGTATCAAGAAGTATTCCTGATAGAAGCAAATCGGCTTCTTCTTTCGCTATGTTTTGAGATGTGACAGCCACCTCTAACATTTCTGTGACCAACTCACAGGTGCTTGACGCAGAAGGCTCAATGTATGAGAGAACAACGCTTTCCGGCATAACGTCAGATTTGCGATGGTGGTCGATAATTACAACATTATTGACCTTGCTCGATATATCAGAAAACTGCGAACGCTCGAATTGATTATGGTCAACAAGAACCACCATAGTGTCCGGACTTATCAGATCAAAAGCTTCCGCTCTGTCAACAAACACCTGGGAATATCCTTTACATTCCTGCATCATTTCAACACACGGAAGAATATTTTTATCTCTCATATCTACTGCAATATTTGCTTTTATGCCTAAGAGCATAGCGAGCCTTACAATACCGACAGAAGCGCCTATTGAATCAAAATCTCCATATCTATGTCCCATAATTATAATGTTATCGGAACGTGCTATAAGAGCAGACAATCTGTTTGTGAAGGTTCGTGTTTTTACGTTAGAGCGCTTATAAAGCGACTTGGTGCGTCCGCCGTAATATTCGATAGAATTCTCGGTTTTGTAAACTACCTGGTCTCCGCCTCTTTGTAGTGCCATATCAATGGCTTCTCTTGCTGCAGCTTCGCGTTCTGCAAGTGTACCGCGTATGCGGGAAACTCCTATAGAAGCTGTAATTGAAACACCGTCTCCGACTCTAATATCACGAATAGTATCCAAAATATCAAAGCGATTATTTATACATTCGTCAAGCTTTGATGAGTCAAAGAACATAATATATTTATCGTTATCGTAAGATTTCACGACACCGTTCATGCTTGCTGCCCAGGCTTTTATTTTATCGTCAACAGTGGATACTGCATTGCGGAACTTTTCATGCACATATTGAAGAATGTCTTCAACGTTATCGATTGCAATATATGCAACAGCTACTCGTTCGTCTTCATATCTTTTCTGTGCTTCGGACAGTTGAGTTATATCGGACAGCATAATAAGATAAAGACCTTCGGAGTTTTTGGATATTTCAAAGCTTTCTATGTTGTAAAGCTTTCCGAATAATTCTATCGGTTTTCCGCTAAAATTGTCTTTTGTTAAAGAGTCTCCAAAAATTGTTTTAATGTTATTTCCGATATAATTTGAATCTTCCTCAATAATTTCATTCATTGAAGAATTATACCAAAGAACTGTTCCATAAGAATCCATTATTATTATCGGAGACAACGAATTTTTTAAAATTATACTGCTTTCTTCTTCAAGAAGCTCATTTAATTTCGCGCTGGGAACGCTTTGTACATATTTAGAATGATATACTGAAATAAGCGCTACGCAAATTAAATACAAAATTGACAAAATTGTAGCAGTAAATGCGCCATCAAGTTTTGTAAATTCGTTTATAAGAGTATAAATGATGATACACAACGGACAAAGCGCAACGCAAATCGCAAGTTGCATTCTTGATGCAAAAGGTATATGCATTTTTTTGTTTTTATTTTTACTGTTCATAACATGCTCCTATACCGTAATGTGAAATAACAGTGACATAAATTTATTTTTTCGGCAGGAATTGAATATTTTTATTAGTATTTATTGTTACCCAAATTCCAAGATAAGATAATAACTGCAAAGCTGTACCGGTCATAAAAAGAAGAGCGGCGATGAGTATAAAGTTGATGCTTTTTCTTTGATTTATCTTACCCAAAATATATACGAAGCGAGCTCCGACATAAGCAAAAACGCACATCAATATCTCATAAGTATTGGATATGGCTATAGAGAAAATTGAACTTGAATCGGACAGTAAGTAAATTAATACTATAGCCATGTATATATATGCCACTAAGTTCGATGGTAAGAAATGTGCAAATGTTTTAAGTATTCCGTTTTTACTGTAGCGCAAGGTCAAGGCTGTAAATATTTTCAACGAAATACCTGTTATCATGAATGATAGAATTCCTATCAATGAAACTATCATTTTCGATAGAAGGTCAAAATAATGCCGCAGGCTTGCTTCACTGAAAACGAGTTCGTTATTTTCGTTCTCAAGAGATAGAAAATAAGAGGTGAAGGATTCTATAGTTTTGTCTTTAAACACCGAATATGCATCAGAATAATAATCTGTGACTGCTGAAAAAGAAAAGTCGCCTATAGCACGCGCTGCTCCGAGATACAGTGAAATCAGTATGAAAAATCCCGTAATAAGGGTCATATATACAGAACATTCCGCTTTGCTGCCAAAATGAATGTAAATCATAACCATAATAACTGCCAGAATAATATATTCAAAGGTTATTAAAGCATAAAAGCCATTGCATAAAAGCGCGATAAGTAAATTAATTGACGGAATGATGTATGAAAGAAATCTGCCGCGCGGTTTCTCAAAAAGAATTAATGCTGCGTAAAAAGCTGCGGCGAATGGTAAAAAAAATTCGCCTATCAGGGAAAACGCGATGCCGAATATAAATGTCAGAACAGACAGAAGAAGCATAACTTTTGTATAGTTATACGAATCTTTAAGTTCTCTAATCATTAAAACAGCTCCATTTACAGAAATATACTTTTTTAAGTATAACATACAAATTTGAAAAAGTAAATATTAAATTAAAAAATATTTAAAAGTAATATCTATTTTACATACTTGTGCTTAATTACAAAGTTATTGCAATAAAAAAGATGCGTTTTTTTGCTCCGCTATTGAAAAAAAGAAGAAAATGTAGTAAAATTAGAAGTAATATCTTAGAAAGGAGTCCGTAATGAGCTATCTTGATACATCGGTTCAAACTCTTAAAGGTGTTGGAAAAACAAGAGCGCAGCAATTGATGAAGCTCGGTATTTATTCAATAAAGGATCTTATATACTATTTTCCTAGAGCATATGAAAAGCGCGGAGATATAAAGCTTTTATCCACTGCAGAACCGAACGCACCTTCTGCATTGTTGTTAACCGTTGCTTCCGGAGTAAAAACCGCTAAGATAAAAAACGGACTGACTATATCTAAATTTCGGGCATTTGACGAAAGCGGTACGATAGAAGTCGTATTTTTTAATGCACCTTTTGTAAAAGATGTTTTTACAGTAGGCGCTACATTTCGTTTCTTTGGAAAAATTTCATATTCAAAAAAACAACTTCAGCTTATAAGCCCTAAATACGAACCGTATATCGAGTCAAAACCACTTGATTATTTTGTTCCGGTATATCCTCTTACCGAAGGTATATCATCAAAAATAATAGATAAATTGATCTTATCGGTAATTGACGAGGCTCTGTTTTACATAAAAGATCCTCTTCCCGAGAATATACGGTTGGAAAAAAATCTCGCATCTTTAAGTTTTGCAATAAAAAACGTTCACTTCCCTAAGGATGAAGCTTCTTTAACCGCTGCGCTCAGGAGACTTGCCTTTGATGAGATGCTGATATTCGGACTTGGAATATCATTGCAGGCACAGTATAAACACAGAGGCGACGGTATACCGTTTGCACCATGCTCATTAATTCCCTTGACAGAGCTCCTTCCATACGAACTCACAGAAGATCAAAAAAGTGCAGTTAATGATATTTACAAGGATATGGTTCTTAAGACAACTAACGGAAAAATTTCGCCAATGGCAAGGATTATTGTAGGCGATGTCGGTTCTGGTAAAACAATTTGCGCTGTAATGGCGATGTACATTGCCGCAAAATCGGGATATCAATCCGCTTTGATGGTCCCAACGGAAATACTTGCGCGCCAGCACTACGGTGATATAAGCGAGCTCCTTGGAAGACTCGGTATACACGTAGAGCTTTTGCTTGGAAATACATCGGCAAAAGAAAAGAGGCGAATATACGATGGACTGGAATCGGGTGACATTGACATTGTGATCGGAACTCATGCTTTGATTTCAGATAAAGTCGAATTTTCGTCGCTCGGATTGATTG
>JAZRHO010000026.1:0-65729 GCA_045644805.1 Eubacteriales bacterium
CATTCTCGGTGTTTCCGAGGGCGCAGGCAAGTATATGTGCGGCTATAATACCATCGTTGGTATGGTAAACGGAATGATAGATACTCTCGGTATCACCGTTCCCGTTGCGCTTCACCTCGACCACGGCAGCTACGAGGGCGCTTATAAGTGCATTGAGGCAGGCTTCTCTTCTGTTATGTTCGACGGCTCTCACTATCCTATTGAAGAGAACATTGAAAAGACAAAGGAGCTCGTTGAGGTTTGCCGCGCTAAAGGTCTTTCCCTTGAAGCTGAGGTAGGTGCTATCGGCGGCGAAGAGGACGGCGTTGTCGGCGGCGGTGAGGTTGCAGATCCCAAGGAATGCAAGATGATTGCAGATCTCGGCGTTACCATGCTCGCGGCAGGTAAAGGAAATATCCACGGTAAGTATCCCGCAAACTGGGCAGGACTTCGCTTCGACGTTCTCGAAGCAATCAGCAATGAAGTAGGCGCTGATATGCCCCTCGTTCTTCACGGCGGTACAGGTATTCCCGCAGATATGATTAAGAGAGCTATTTCTCTTGGCGTTTCCAAAATAAATGTTAATACAGAGTGCCAGCTCGCTTTTGCTGCTGCAACCCGTGAATACATCGAGGCAGGCAAGGATCTTGCCGGAAAGGGCTTTGACCCGAGAAAGCTTCTCGCTCCCGGTGTTGAGGCAATCAAGGCTACCGTAAGAGAAAAGATTGAGCTCTTCGGTTCTGCAAATAAAGCGTAAGCATCTATAATAAATGTGAGCAAATACATCGCGAAAAGCGGTATATTTGCTCATTTTTATTGCATTCTTAATTTATCCCGGTAAGCTCTCCGCAAAGATTTGTTTCCATTTTCTCTTTTATTACCTCTTTTGAGTAACCTTTACTGAAAAGGTAGTAAAGCTTTGCGACTGCAGCCTCTGTGGTCATATCGTATCCGCTTACCGCACCTGCGGCAACAAGCTCAGCGCTTGCCGCATATGCACCGAGTGACACCGTTCCCTGCGGGCATTGCGAGCATACTGTAATAACCGCGCCCGCGGCAAACGCAGATCGGATTATCGGAAGAAGAGAATTCCCTTCTCCGGGTATGTTTCCCGCACCGAAGGTCTCAAGAACTACTCCGCGCAGCTTCTCGGTCATCACGGCATCGAAAAGACTGAAATTTATTCCGGGAAAGACCTTCAAAACACCAATCGGTACTTCCGAAAAAGGGGCAAAACTAAATTTCTCATCAGCTCTGCGAGGCGCGGGGGTAGGCAGATACTTTATACTTATACCCGCCTCAGCCAGCGGCTGAAGATTCGGAGAATCAAATGCTATAAGACCGTCAGCGGACATCTTTGTAGCACGGTTGCCCCTAAGAAGCTTACCTCCGAAATATAAGCAGACCTCGCGCACTGCACCTTCGGCAGCTATCATAATAGATGTTATAAGGTTATCTCTTCCGTCGCTTCTTACCTCGCAAAGAGGTATTTGAGACCCTGTCAAAATAACAGGCTTTGACAGATTCTCAAGCATAAAGGAAAGAGATGCAGCCGTATATGCCATCGTATCCGTTCCGTGAAGAACAACAAATCCGTCAAATTCATCGTAAAGGTCGGCAATTTTTTTGCCTATTCTGTTCCACTCAGCGACCGCCATATTGGATGAATCAAGCAAGGGGGAGAGCTCATGAAGCTCGTAGCTTGGCATGCCCTCAGCGTGAAGATCGCGAATATCCGCAAGCTTTTTTTCAAGATACCCTTCCTTTGGAATATAACCATGCTCGCTTCGTGTCATTCCGATAGTGCCGCCTGTATGAAGGAGGCATATTCTTTTATTTGCCATAATTTCAGCCTTTCAAAGTTCTTACGGTATTATTATATACCTTTTGCCCGCTAAAATCAAGTGGCGGCACAAAGAGGTAAAAATATTTTTTCTCGAAGTGAATATTTTCGCCTATCCGAGTCTAAAATCTACTTAAATAAACGAAAGGACAAATACAATGAAAAGAACTATTTTACCCGCAATATGTATACTATTGTGTACATTATTTATCGCAATTATCCCCACCGAAGCCGAAGCAGCAATATATAAAGACACTGTCAGACTACATATTTTAGCACCGTCAGACAGTGCCGAAGACCAGGAACTTAAGATTTATATACGAGACAAGGTTTTGGAAAAATATTCCGGCCTTCTTTCCGAAGCGAGCAGCACCGAGGATGCAAAGGCACGCTTATATGCCTCATTAGAGTCAATAAAAAGCGACTGCAAGGCGTGGATTCTTGACACGGGGTGCGACTACTCGGTTGAAGTAAGCCTTACCGAGGAATGGTACAACACCCGTGAATATGACGATTTTACTCTTCCGGCAGGAAACTATTACTCATTAAAAATAGTCCTAGGAGAGGGGGAAGGTCAAAACTGGTGGTGCGTAATGTACCCGCCTCTATGCCTTGATTGCGCCTTGTCTGACAGTAGCACCGATTTTTCAGAAGAAGAATATAAACTGATAAGCGAAAGCGGTTATAACGTTAAATTCAAATTACTTGAGGTAACAAGCGCCATTCTGAAAAAAGGAAAATAAAAAGTTCGCAAAAATCGGTTGATTTCATAAGAATAATATGGTAAAATGCTTATATAAAATGCTTTGGAGATTAATATGAGCGATAAAAAATCCGAAAAAATTATTGCCGATAACAGAAAGGCGCGTCATGATTATTTCGTGATAGAAACCTTTGAGGCAGGAATTGAGCTTTTCGGCACGGAGGTTAAATCACTGCGTGCCGGCGGTGTCAACCTCAAGGATTCTTACTGCGATATTGACGGCGGAGAGCTTTTCGCCCTCAGCGTACATATAAGCCCCTACGAGCAGGGCAATATTTTTAACAAGGACCCGCTTCGTCCTAAAAAGCTGCTTATGCACAAACGAGAGATTATGCGTCTTTCGGGTCTTGTATCAAGAGAAGGCTATACACTTGTTCCCCTATCCTTGTATTTCAAGGGCTCTTACGTGAAAATGGCGCTCGGACTTTGCAAGGGAAAGAAGCTTTACGACAAGCGCGACGATATAGCAAAACGCGACGCGGACAGAATAATAGAGCGTCGAATGAAGGACAGAGGCGGCAGCTACGACGATTGATATAAAATTAAGACCGTTTTGGGAAATTACACCCTAACGGTCTTTATTTTATTTGATTTCAAAATCATCGCCTTCAAGGATAGAGCGGAACAGCTTCGTTATATTCTCCTCAGCTTCATCAAGAGATTTATCATTATCAAAATAATAGTCGTAATAATAATTCTCCACTCCATCGTCAGCGGCATTTCCGTATGCGTTTTTTCTTTGGCGCTCACCTGCTCTGACGAGAAGCGTTTTCGCATTTCCGTCGGTCGCACGGACAAATTTAGCTATTTCCTCAGGCTCGCGGATATGAACGAAAAGTATCTGTTCATCAGTAGTAAGAAAATCCTTATACTGAGCGTGCGCCCAATTGGTCGGAAAATCGTTATAATTTACGCAAAGCGCTTTCAGATCAGCCAAAAATTTGCGCGAACGGTCGTCCTTACTTCCGTCCCAATCAGCCATTCTCGCAAGCTCTTTTATGGGTGTTATAGTAGATATATTCCTTACGCGGAAATGCTTCGCGGCAAGATCGCACAAGGTATCCTTCCCTACGCCTCCGGCTCCGTTTATTACGACAGTAAGTTTTTTAGAGTTCATTTTTATCTCCAAGCGGTGTGTTTTCTCAAGTATTTTAACACAGTTTGATTTTTTTGTCAATAAGTTCGCGTTTTTCTCTTTACATTTTGCTTTTTTTATATTATAATATTAATGTATTTTGCTATGAAGAGGTAAAACTTATGGAAAAAAAGCTTTACGGAACTCTTCCCACAGGAGAAGATGTCTACCTTTATACTTTGAAAAACGACAAGGCACTCGTCAATATTATGACTCGCGGTGCTACCATTGTAAATTTTGAAACCTTTGGTATTGATATTGTAGGAGGCTTTGATAATCTCGATACATATCTCGAGGATACTTCCCACCAGGGCGCTATCATAGGAAGAGTTGCAAACAGAGTTGCAGATGCCAAATTTGAAATGGACGGAAAGATTTATAATCTTCCGAAGAACGACAACGGTAACTGTTTGCACGGCGGCGACGGTTTCGACCACAAGGTTTGGAGCGTTACCGATTATTCCGACACGTCAATAACTCTTGAATATTACTCAAAGGACGGCGAAGAGGGCTTTCCCGCAAATCTCGCGGTTAAAGTAACCTATAAGCTCGACGGAGCTTCGCTCCTCATCGATTATGAAGCTCGTCCCGACGGCAAAACGCCTGTAGCGCTTACAAACCATGCGTACTTTAACCTTGACGGATTCGGCGGAACTATCGAAGAGCACGTTGCTGTTATTTATGCGGACAAATATACGGAAGTCAATGAAAAGCTCATTCCCAACGGTGAGCGTCCGAGCGTTGAAGGAACACCTTTCGACTTCAAGACTCCCCACACCATCGGTGAGCGTTGCGGCAAGGACTTTGTAGGATATGACCACAACTTTATTCTTTCACCCGAAAAGAGTGAGGTTGTATTTGGCAAAAAGCTCGATCTTATAGCAGACGTTAAGGGTAAGAAGCTCGGAATGAAGGTTTATACCGACCAGCCCGGAGTTCAGTTCTATATCGGTAATTTCCTTGGAAACGGTCCTGCATTCAGAAACAATACAGCTCAAGTCTTCCACGGCGCTTTCTGCCTTGAGACTCAGACCGAGCCTGACTGCATCAATCACGGAATCGCATTCTACAATGCCGGTGACGTATATACCCATTCCACCGTTTATGCGGTAGAAGAGCTTTGATAGGCTTAAGATTTCTCGGCACCGGTGGTCTCGGTATAAGACCGCGAAATAAATTTTCACGTGATTACAGAAGATTTTCCACACTTCTTGTCGATGAGCATATAATTATCGACCCATCAGAGGATATTTTCGAGTTTGAGGAAAGCTTTATGCTCTCAGGAATGCTCCGCGAGGTAAAGGAAGCGTTTATAACACATTCGCATCTTGACCATTTCAGCGTGAGCGCAATCGAAAAGCTGGCAAAGTCCGGCAATCTTCGGGTTTACGCAACAGAGGCTTTAAAGGAAGAGCTCTCTTCTGTTCGCGGGATAGAGCTGGTATTGCTTATTCCCTTCTCGCTCGTTCGCATAGGAAAGTATAGTATTCTTCCGCTTCCGGCAAACCACAAAACGGATATTAAGACCGAAACCGCACTCAACTTCCTCATAGAGTGCGAGGGAAAGACAGTATTCTACGGAATCGACGGCTCGTTTATAAATCCCGAAGCATGGCATATCCTTAAGGAAATAAAGCTTGATGCAGTTATTCTCGACTGCGCTCTCGCTAATGACGGATATTCCCAAGCCTCGGTCAATCATAATAATCTTGCGGCAGCAATAGCTGTAAAGGATGTTTTCCTTTCGGCAAATGTCGCAGGAGAAAACACAAAATTTATATTATCACATATTCCAACAAGCAAAAAGCACTCGATACACGATGAGTTATCGGAGGCAGTGGCGGATATGCCATTCAAAATTGCTTATGACGGTTATTTTATAGGCATATGATGCCTTAAAGGAAAGGACATTTATGAAAATTTACGACGAACTCGTTGCAAGAGGACTTATAGCTCAGGTAACCAACGAGGATGAAATTAAAAACATGATAAACGAAGGAAAAGCAACCTTCTACATCGGCTTTGACTGCACTGCGGACAGCCTTACGGCAGGTCACTTTATGGCACTTACCCTTATGAAGCGCTTGCAGATGGCAGGTAACAAGCCCATTGCTCTTATCGGCGGCGGAACTACTATGATAGGAGACCCCTCCGGACGCAGCGATATGAGAAAAATGCTCACAAAGGAAGATATAGATCATAACGCTGAGTGCTTCAAGCGCCAGATGGAAAAATTCATAGAGTTCGGCGACGGCAAGGCGCAGATGCTCAACAATGCAGACTGGTTGCTTAACCTTAATTACGTTGATTTGCTTCGCGAGGTCGGTGCATGCTTCTCGGTTAACCGTATGCTCAGCGCAGAGTGCTACAAGCAGCGAATGGAAAAGGGACTTTCATTCCTTGAATTTAATTACATGATAATGCAGTCATACGACTTCTATCATCTCTTCCGCGAGTACGGATGCAATATGCAGTTCGGCGGTGATGATCAGTGGTCTAATATGCTTGGCGGTACCGAGCTTATCAGACGTAAGCTTGGCAAAGATGCTCATGCTATGACTATCACTCTTCTGACAGACAGTCAGGGCAAGAAGATGGGTAAAACCGCAGGAAATGCAGTATGGCTTGATCCCAACAAGACTTCACCTTACGACTTCTATCAGTACTGGAGAAACGTCGGAGACAGCGATGTGCTTAAATGCATAAGAATGCTCACCTTCCTTCCTATTGAGGAGATAGACAAAATGGATTCTTGGGAAGGCGCTCAGCTCAATACCGCAAAGGAAATTCTCGCTTACGAGCTTACTAAGCTTGTTCACGGTGAGGATGAGGCTGAAAAGGCAAAGGCGGCATCGAAGGCTCTCTTCACCGCAGGTGACAGTGCGCTTACTCCCTCTGTTGAGGTTGAAAAGGCTGCTCTCACCGATGGTTCTATTGACGTAATTTCTCTTATTGTTCTCGGAAAGATGGTTCCTTCTCGCTCAGAAGGCAGACGCGCGATTGAACAGGGCGGTGTTACGGTAAATGGTGAAAAGGTAACAGATATAAAGGCAACCGTTACAGAGGCTCAGCTTGCAGAAGGTGTTCTCATAAAACGAGGCAAAAAGAGCTTTAACAAATTTATATTGAAATAATTTTCAAAAGCAAAAAGCACGCAGAATAAACCAAGATTATTTAAAATCAGGTTAATTCTACGTGTTTTTATAACTTTTGTTTACATTATTATTCTTTTGCAACGATACAGTGCTCAACTCCGTAATATTTGCAAGCCTCTATTACGCTATCGTTAATCCGTTCTCCTGCAACTATGAGTGATACTGCCGGAGGACAGGTTATGTTAGATCCTGCAAACACTCTGCCAAGAGCTTTTGAAAGAGCTACTGTTTCTTTTTTTGCAAAAATTGCTTCTCTTGGGGTCATACAAATTTCCGGCGGAGCAATAATTGGCACTAAAATCGACACGGGTTCGCGCTTTTCCACTTGCGAAAGCGCTTTTTTTATTGCAAGAGAGGCTTCATCCGCATTTTCTGCGGAAAACATCAATACAACGAAATCGGGATCGGCAAATTCGCATATTATCCCCTCTTTTTTAAGGTGCTGCGCAAGCTCATATCCGCTATAACCAACGGATCTCGTTTTTACGGAGAGCTTCATTTTTTCATTTCCGAAAAGTTCAAAGCCTGCCGATATAAGATTACGCTTTAAGCCGTCAATAATCTTTGATGCGCAAGCGAGCTTTTGTTTATAGCCGTCGGACAAATACAAATTCGCATTATCAAGAGATTCAAGTATCAAGTATGACGGGCTGGTAGAGCCAAACAATGCTAAAGCATCTTTTGCATTTTGAGCTAATAAATCGGGGGCATTTTTAGATATATGCAAATAACTGCCGCCAGTTAATACAGGCAAAGTTTTGTGCGCGGAATCACAGCACATATCAGCGCCAAGATCAATAGGATGCTCTGATTTTTCAAGGAATTTCAGATATGCGCCGTGAGCGTTATCAACAAGCAATAATATCGAATACTTACGGCAAACGGCTGCAACAGATTCAACATCAGAGATATTGCCCAGATAATCAGGCGATGTAAGATAAACCGCAAAAGGCTTTTTTTCTCTATCCGAAATTATTTTTTCAAGACGCTCTCCGTTTAGCGAGCATGAAAGATAGGATTCTTCACTTTCCGGATATATCCACTCAATATCAAACCCTATAAGAGCAGATGCGCTGAGAAAAGACGAGTGAGCATTTCTGCCGGCAAGAATATATCCGCCATCCTCACCGGAATAGAGCTTCGCAAGATAGAGCATCGCTCTTATCGAAAGCGATGAACCTTCGCAAGAATAAAAAGTTGCCCCGGTACCAAAGAGTTCAGATGCATTTTGCTCGCTCTCTTTTATGATACCGTTAGCATGATACAAGCTATCCGCACCATCAATCTCGGTTATATCATGCCTCTCAATTCCTAGGAAATCTTTACCCTTATGACCGGGCATATGTAATCTGAAAGCAGAGCTTTCCGCGTATTTTTTAATAAAGTCACTTATAGGAGTTTTCATTATTCTTCAAGAGCTTTGGCAACAGCGACCATTATAGCACATTCCATTCTCTTACGGAAAAGACGGCATCCGTATTCGTAAACCCCTTTTACTGAGCCCGTTGCGTGATATGCATTTGCAGCGCATCCACCGGAGCAATAAAGCTTAGCCCAGCAGTCCTTACAATCGGGACGGGCATATACATTACATGACGCAAACTCGCACTGCGCCTCTTTGTTGGTCACACCGTCATATATATTGCCGAGCTTATACTTTTCCTCTCCGACAAATTGATGACAGGGATACAGGTCACCCCACGGCGTTACCGCCATATACTCGGTACCCGAACCGCATCCGGAAATTCTTTTGTAAATACACGGACCGCCGAAGAGGTCTATCATATAGTGGTAGAAAGTAAAGTCATTTCCTTCCTTATGCTTATCAAGCATAAGCTTTGCCAGCTCTTCATACTGCTTGCAAACTATGGGAAAATCCTCTTCAGTCAACTCCTCCTTATCGCCTTTGGCGCAAACGACCGGCTCCATGCTGAGTTCATTAAAGCCAAGCTCAAGCATTGCCTTAATATCCTCAAGAAAATCGGGATTTGCGTGAGTAAAAGTACCTCTCATATAGTAATCCTTACCCTCGCGCGCTTCCACAAGCTTTTGGAACTTAGGCACTATTTTTTCAAAGCTTCCCTTACCTTGATAATCGACTCTGTATCTGTCATGAATTTCTTTTCTACCATCCAGACTCAAAACAACATTGCTCATTTCACGGTTGGCAAAGTCTATAACGTCATCGTCTATAAGCACACCGTTCGTCGTAAGAGTGAAACGGAAATTCTTGTTGCGCTTCTTTTCTATTTCTCTGGCATAGGCAACAAGATCTTTAATCATATCGAAATTCATAAGCGGTTCGCCGCCAAAGAAATCGACTTCAAGATTCTTTCGTTTTCCTGAATTTTCAACAAG
Source organism: Eubacteriales bacterium (assembly GCA_045644805.1). Lineage (GTDB taxonomy): Bacteria > Bacillota > Clostridia > Oscillospirales > CAG-272 > UBA1740. Next base: position 9,234 of record JAZRHO010000026.1, read on the forward strand.
AAAATCAAGTGCTCTTTTTCCTACATCCAGCGACATGATAGCGCGTTCACCGTGATATTTTCCTTGGCTTGCGAAGCAATAAGAGCAGTTGAGATTGCAGGTATGGGCAACGTGCAGACAAAGAGCCTTGATAACACCGGACGTTTTTTCCTTCAACTTGTCCGCCATCGGCTCAAAGGTATCGGGAGTAAATAGGCTTCCCTGCTCCTTTAGCGAAAGAACCTGATCATAGCAGGCTTCAACATCGCTTTTTTCAATGCTTTCATATTTTTCACAAATACGCGATATTACTTCATCGCGACTATTATTTTCAAAAATCTCAATTATGTCATATGCGACCTCGTCAACAGCATGAACCGAGCCAGAGCAAATATCAAGTACTATATTATATCCGTTAAGTTTATATTGATGCACCATTTATTTATATCCTTAGTATTTTTATCATTCACCTCAAAGGAGCCGTCTCAAAATTCACCTTTGAGACGGCTCCCCTGCAATTTATGCGCGTGGATTACTTTCTATCCTTATTCTCGCACTTCTGGTTAGCGATGCCGCAGCTGGTTTTGCAAGCGGACTGGCAAGAAGTCTGGCACTCACCGCAACCGCCGTTCTTTGCGCTCTCGCAAAGATTTCCGGTCTTAAGAGTTTTAATGTGTTCCATATTAAAAACCTCCGATAGTCTGTTAAGATAGGAGTAGTATATCACAATTTCATTTTAAAGTCAATATAAACAAACAAAAAAACATATAAATAATCAATAAAATTGTGTTTTACTTTTATAAAACAACCACCGACTTCACATTATAATAATCATATATGCTTACGCTGTTTCCTTGGGGAACTCCTGCCATAAACATTGAAGCGAAGCAATACATAAGTCCATCGTCGTGAGAAACAGCGTTTCCCTTACCGAAAGCATCTGCTTCTTCTTTTGTATCAAAAACTCCCATTATAGTTTCATCATCACCCTTCAAGAGCGCTACTGCATATTTGAACTCCATTTTTATTCTCCTTCTTTTACTTAGATTTTGGTGTTTTTCTTCTCTGTGATTACATTATAGCGTATTAGGTGTACATTAAATCGGACATCTTTTTTTATTTTTTTCGATTTTTTGATATTTTTCTTTTCAACATCAGCATATTTCTAAATTTGTTTAAAAAAATAATTCACCAAACAATTTATAAAGTTTTTTCATAAAATCTATTGACAAAGCGCAACGAATGTGATATTATATTTAAGCGCGTTGAGAAACGAGCGTTTTGGCGTATGCCCCTGTAGCTCAGCTGGTAGAGCACTTGACTTTTAATCAAGGTGTCCGGAGTTCGATTCTCCGCAGGAGCACCAAAAAAAAGAAGCACCCTATGTGGGTGCTTCTTTTTTTGCGCTTTTGCGCTGAACGGACTTCGTCGTTCAATCTTGAGCGATGGAGTTCGCATACCGCCCCTACGGCGGTATATAGCGTTTGCGTGGGTATATGTTATCATCTAATATGCAACGGAACAACAATCGCGGATTACCCGCACGCTAGCTAATTCTACGCATTTTTTCACCCCTATGTGGGTGCTTCTTTTTTTTGCACTTTTGCGCTGAACGGACTTCGTCGCTCAACCTTGAGCGATGGAGTATTGCCACTCGCGGTAAACTTTGTATAAACCGTTCCTCTGAAATCTATAAGTGCCGTCTTCTGCGGGTTTGGACTGCTACAATGGCAAAGAAGTCATCACAGTTCAAGAAGTTTATAACCCCTCTTTGGAAGTTCTACAACGAAACGCAGGACAGAGTTCCTATGAGCGATACCGTTTCAGGAAATCACGTAGGATTCATTCACAGAACCGTTCAGGGCGGTCTTTTCATCAAAATACTTGATGAATCAAAAATTGCATAATTAAACAAATTCGACAAAAGTGCCGCAGAAAAATCAACATTCTGGGGCGCTTTCACTTTGCTATAAGCCGATTTTATAAAAATAATTCCTTTTATTATTTTCATCGGCTGTTGTTGATTTGTTAACATTTAAGGTGTATTATATTTTATGAATCAAAATTACGCTCGTAGAAAGGAATCGCCTAAATTATGCAAGGATTTAAACGAGATTTGGAAGTAGACGTTCACGACGTTGACTATAACGGTGTTTGCCGTCTTTCCTCGCTTATGAGATATATTCAATCCACGGCTCAGATGCAGCTTACCGAAAACGGTATGTCCTACGATCAGCTCAAGGATCGCGGAATAGCTTTTATAATAAGCAAAATAAGACTTGAATTTTATTCTTCCGTGCACGCTTATGACAGGCTCGAAGCCGAAACCTTTCCCTGTGTGAGTCATGGATATAGCTTTATACGCTGCTACGCTCTTTACAGAAACGGAGAAATTATCGGACGTGCAATTTCCGTATGGGCTCTTGTGGATATTAAAAAGCGCGGACTTATAAAGATAAGCGACTTCGAGCTCAATCTTCCTACCTATGAGCCTTTTGATATGACTATAAGCCACCTGAGATTGCCTTCCGTTATGGCTAAAGTCGGTAAATACACCGTAACATACGCAGACCTTGATCAAAACAAACACGTAAATAACACAAAATATGCAGATATATTTTCTAATTTTTTGCCTCTGGACGGAAAACGAATAGACGCTATAACAATCAGCTATGCAAATGAAGCCAGACTTTCTGACGAACTTGATGTTTATATGGTTAATGACGGTGATGTTTATTATATCCGCACCATTCGTTCTGACGGAAAGGTCAACGCTGAGGCAGAGATTCATATTGTCGAAATTTGACATTGTAAATCTTGTTTTTGCACAATCAAAATTTCATAATGCAGAATAGTTTTTTCAAATAAAGAGAAAAGCAGGGATTCATTTAAAGTCAAATAAGAATCCTTGCTTTTTTCTTAACATATACTTTCTTTAATTTCACGCTTCACACTTACGCAGGAGCAATTTTTGCAAATTGTCGAACATTATTGATATTTTAACGTTAAGAATTCTCCATATTTCTTAACGACAAAATCTTTCTATTCGTGTTAAAATAATATTCGAAAATTGCAAAGGAGCTCCATTATGAAAAGAAACGCCTGTGAAACGATAAAAGACATAGTCAAAACACACGAAGGAATTACATACCGTTACATTCTTCTATCATCAAAATCTATTAAGGTAGCAAGCTTCAATATGCCGCTTTATTCAATTGAAATAATTATGAATAAAGACGGTGTAGAAACATGTCATACAACAAATGATATATTTTCGGATATCGGGAAAGCTCTTGTGTTTTTCGATAAGCTGGTTGATAATCTGGCAACACCAATAGACCTTCCTTATATTCTTGAGGATATGGGATGCCGTATTTAAAAAGGCTCTGTAACATTTGACGAGACGAAAAAACCGACTCTTTTTTAATGCGAGCCGGTTTTTTTCGTTTTAACTTATTTTTAACTTATGATAAACCTTTCGGCATACGGATAAGGAAGCATGAATAACAAAGCGTATCGGATAAATCGCGTTCCATAAAACAGAATAAGTGCGATAAGAGAAGTCTTTCGTACTGTGGTGCTTTCCGTTTCTGTTGAACGAATCGAGGTAAGCTATGACAGAAGCAATAGGAACGATTTCTTTTCGGTAAGTATTATCACCTCTTATAATATAATACCCTTTTTGCGGTAAAACCTTGATTATACGGTGCAATATATACCTAGAGTTGACTTTATAAAGAGCAACATCATATTTTTTCAAAACACCGCTTGCCTTTTTGAGAACGACCATATCTCGATGGGTTTTAAAAAGAGGTCTCATGCTCGCACCACATGTTACAGATGCAATTACGCCGTCTTTCTCTAAAATATCATCTATATGAGCGCCTTCAGACGTAAAAATGTTCATTTTTATTCTTCCAAAATTCCGTTGTCACGCAATTTTTTTAAGAACAAATCAATATCCGCCCTAGCGGTTTGTTCAGAAATTTCATATTCTTTGACCAAGGCAACGCAAAGCTCCTCGGCACTTTCAGCTCCGTCATCAATCATTTTCCAAAGAAAGGCGCCGGTGGAATTCAAACGAACAAAGCCAGAAAACTCCTTAGCAAGCGCTCCCGTCGCGCAAGCGAGGTAGCTATCAGCAACCTTTTCTATAACAAAACCTTTTTTTATCCTCATAAAAAACCTCCGATACAGTTTATATTACCATTGTATCATAAGTATCACGGTTTTGCAAGAAAAATTTTACAGTTATACACCGTAACTTGGAATAAAAAGCTCGTGTTCTATTTCCAAAAGACGAGACATTTGAGCGCATGAGCCGACAGACGGCATTTTCATATTTATAAATTCCGCTCCTAAAGCGACGGCAATATCTGCAATAAATCCTTCTGAACAAGGGCATGATATTACAGTTTTAAAGCCGCATGTCTTCGCTTTTTTTGTTTTTTCACATACCTCACTTAAGGTTTGGCTTTCCATTAAATCAATGAAAGCCGTTTTTTTACTTTTGAAAAAACTGTTCATATTTACCATCGGCTTAGGAATGGTATTGGCGCACGAGCCTCCTATATAACGATAAAGCGGTATTCCGGTATGAGCCGATGCCGCACGGCAAATCGCCAAGGAAAGAGAAAGAATTGCATTTGCTCCGAGTTTCGACTTATTGCGAGTAGCATCAAGTGTTATCATAATAGAGTCGGCTCTTATCTGATCAAGAGCACTTACACCGATAAGGGATCGGCAAATATCCGAAATTGCCGATTCCATTTCGTTTTTTTGAAAAGCGGAAGGAAGCGAGGCTTTCCCTACTGCGCCGGATTCAAGAACGACAACAGCTTGAGTTATACGAGTGTTTGACCTTTCGGTTATATCTTTTACGGTAATATTTTTAATTTCAGAATTGAAATTCATCATTTTTATCTCCGGGTTGAAAATGATACTGCCTTATTTTAACCGCAGCGGTGGCAAAACATTCGTAAAAACATAGAATATAAATAACTTACAGGCGGCTGCTTTTACAGCCAAAAGGAGACGGTATGATAATACATAAAGTAAACAGCGGTGAAAATCTTTACAATATTGCGCGCAGATACTCTGTGCCCGCAACAAAAATTTTGGGAGATAACGACTTATACGGCGATCGCCTTGTCTGCGGAGACGAATTACTTGTTCTTATACCGACAAGAACAGAAACAGTAAAAGGTAAAGATACACTTGACATTCTTTCAAAAAAATTCGGAGTCAGAAAAGAATCGCTTCTATGCGCAAATCCTAGTCTTTGGGGAAAGGATAAGCTTCGCCCGGGGCAAGTTATCACAATAAAGCATGATACCCCTTCTTTGGGAACAGGCTCTGCATTATGCGTAGTAAACAAGGGGTGCAAGCGTGAAAACTTAACACGATCCCTGCCATATGCAACATATATCACTATTAATGCAGGTGTTATTGAGGGTGATAAAATCAAAACTAGTTTTGACGGAAAGTGGGCATCTGATATTTGCAAATCTGAACGAAAAATACACCTTTTAGGAATAAAGGACCGAACGAAAGGCGCTTTTCTCGAAGAAAAAACACAATATGAAAGCCTTATCGACAATATGATCAGTACCGCAAAGGAAGGTGGATATAACGGAATATTCATAAGCGCACGCGAGGGCGCATCAAAACATCCCGATATATTTTGCAATTTTCTCCTAGAGGCAAGGAAACGTTTCATAGGTTGTGATTTGCTCTTATTTACCGAAATATTTTCCGATACACCAAACGATGCCTCCGAGCTTTCTGACGGATCAGTATTCAACGTAAAAGAAGATTCAATAACGGAATTAAAAGAAAAGCTTTCCGAATTTTCTGCCAAAGCTGAAAGCTCAAAGGTGTTTGTTGATATGTCTTCTGCCGTGAACATGAACGGAACAGATATAAGCATTAAAGAAGCCAAAGAGCTTTGCTACCGAAGCGGTCTTTCTTTATCCACCGACGAAAAAACTCTTATGTGCTCCTTTACTTACACAAGATATAAAATAGGAGAAGGTGAAAAAATAAACATTACATTCCCTTCCCTAAAACACACAAAAGCCAAGCTCGAACAGCTTGCCGAGCTTGGCTTCATGGGAATATCATTTGATGCCGATATAACGCCAATCGCGTATCTTTCTATGTTTGGTGCTTCATTTGCAAGAGCAGATTATTCTCTGCCTTACGAGATATAATCTCTTACTCTTAGCGATACTCCGCATTCTTTTGCTATATTATAGCACTCTTCGAGCTCTTCTTTTGAAACAAAGTCACGAACGACAGAAAAAGTCACGTTTTGCACATAATTATTTACATTTCTTGCAAATTTCAAAATAGCCGGCAGCGCTTCAATGCCAAAAGATGAATGACATATCTCATTATAACGTTCGGGTGACGGTGCATTTAAGCTAATCGAAACAGTATCAAAAGCGCCTTCATATAAGGGTGCACTGTCAAACCCAAGGATAAGGTCGGATTGACCGTTAGTATTAATTCGTATTTTAATATCGGAGTGCTTTTGTTTTATTTTTAAGGCTACCTCCCGCGCTTCGGAAAGACGGCATGACGGCTCTCCGTATCCGCAAAAAACTATTTCCGAAAAAGAGTTAAGGTCATGCGCGAACACCGCTTCGAGAATTTCTTCGCACGAAGGCTCGCGCTGAAGCCAGAGGCTTTCTGAGCCGTAAGCTCCGTCTCCGTTATTTCTGATGCAAAAATCGCATCTGTTCGTACATCTGTTAGTAATATTGATATAAAGTCCGCTTTCCACAGTATATGCCACTGTCATTGAGCGGACTTTTTCTTTTTTTGCCATATTGAAAATTTCCGTCATATTGAAAAAATTCTCCTTGCATTTTCCTCTGTAATGCGAGCGCATTCTTCCTCTGTAATGCCTTTTATTTCCGCTACGGCACGGCAAGTATATTCAAGGTTGCCAGAATGGTTGAGAGTTCCACGTAATGGATGCGGAGCAAGGTAGGGGCAGTCGGTCTCTATAAGTATTCTGTCAAGAGGAACTGCCGCAGCAACCTCTTTGGGACGCCTTGCATTTTTAAAGGTAACAGTTCCCGAAAAAGATATATAGTACCCTCTCGAAACAAGTTCCCTCGCCATCTCAGAAGACCCCGAAAAGCTATGAAGAATACCTTTAACGCTCGGATAGGCTCGTATGACGTTCATCACATCTTCATGGGAATCTCTATCGTGAATAACAACAGGTAACAAAAGACGCTCCGCCATCTTCATCTGACGGTGGAAAAGTGATATTTGCATTTCTTTATCCGTGTCAGGATAATGATAATCAAGTCCTATTTCACCAAGCGCAACGCATTTATTGCTTTTATCCAAAATAAGAGCCTCTATTTCGCGAAGCGCGCTGTCAATATCTGAAATCAATCTTGCGTCTGATGGGTGAATTCCAAGCGCGGTATACATCTTTTCATACCGCTTTGCCTGCTCTATCGCCATACGGCACGTGCAAGGAGCAGTGCCTACATTTACGATATAGGAAACATCAGTGGCGAGGTGCGAGGAAAGAAGCGCGTCTGCTCCTCCCTCACATTCCTCGTCAAATCGCTCATCATAATAATGAGCATGCGAATCAAAATATCTCATAATCAATGTATTCTGTCGCCATTCTTTGCATCGGGATCAAGGAACACAACCTTAACGTCTTCTTCACCCGAAGCAAGAAGCATTCCGTTGGATTCTACGCCGCAAAGCTTTGCCGGCTTAAGATTGGAAACAAGAACTATCTTCTTGCCTACAAGCTCTTCGGGCTTATAGAATTTAGCGATACCCGAAACGACCTGACGGCGCTCAAAGCCAATATCAACCTGAAGCTTAAGAAGCTTCTTTGCCTTTGGAACAGGCTCGCACTCAATGATTTCTCCGACACGAAGCTCAACCTTTCCAAAATCCTCAATGCCTATCTCGGGCTCACGATCAGGTACTTCCAAAGGTGCATTTGCCGCTTCCTCAGCCGCGCGCTTTGCTTCTATTTCGGCAAAGAGCTTAGCTTCATCGATTCTCGCAAAGAGAACAGATGCTTCTCCGAGAGGCTTTCCGCTTTCAAGCGCACCGAATGCCGATACAGTATCATAACTCTTTTGATCCGTGCCGAGCTGTGAGAATATTCTCTCAACTGTCGAAGGAATATACGGAGTAAGCACTACCGCCGCGATTCTTACGACCTCAAGCAGGTTATAAATAACGGTTGCAAGACGAGGTTTATCAGCTTCATTCTTGGCAAGCACCCAGGGCGTTGTCTCATCAATATATTTGTTTGCGCGGCGAAGCGCTGAGAAGAGCGCTTCAAGCGAATCTGCAATGTGATACGAAGCCATAAGCTCGCGAGCTGAATTCACACCGTCAATCATCGTCTTTTTAAGGTCTGCATCAAGCTCTGTTTCCTCCCCCGGAGCGGGAACTATACCGTCAAAGTATTTTTTAGTCATAGCGTGAGTACGGCTTACGAGATTACCGAGGTTATTGGCAAGATCGTTATTATATCTTGTCACAACATTTTCATAGGTAATGGTTCCGTCCGAATTATAGGGCATTTCCGCAAGCGCATAATAGCGAACTCCGTCAACCGAGAAATACTCAGCAAGCTCGTCGGCGTAAATCACGTTACCCTTCGATTTTGACATCTTATCGTTTCCAGAATTAAACCACGGGTGGCCAAACACCTTCTTTGGTAAAGGAAGTTCGAGCGCCATAAGGAATATAGGCCAGTAAATCGTATGGAATCTCAAAATGTCCTTACCGATAATATGAACATCAGCAGGCCAATATTTTTTAAACTGCTCACTCTGCTCCTCGTAAGATTTATCGGGATCATATCCTATGGCGGTTATATAATTCGTAAGTGCGTCAAGCCATACGTAAATTACGTGCTTATTGTCAAAATCAACCGGAATTCCCCAGGTAAATGACGTTCTTGATACACATAAATCCTGAAGTCCTGCCTTAAGGAAATTATTAACCATTTCCTTCTTACGGCTTTCGGGCTCTATAAATTCGGGATTTTCTTCAATATGCTTCATAAGCCTGTCCGCATATTTTGACATTTTGAAGAAATATGCTTCTTCCTTCGCCTTTGTCACTTCTCTTCCGCAATCGGGGCATTTGCCTCCTTCGGCCTGCGTATTTGTAAAGAAGGACTCGCAGGGAGTGCAATACCAGCCCTCGTAATGACCTTTATATATATCACCCTGTTCGTAGAACTTCTTGAAAATTTTCGCTACCGTTTTCTCATGCTTTTCATCGGTCGTTCTTATGAAATAATCGTAGCTTGTATCCATAAGGTCCCAAATTCCCTTGATTTCGGATGCGACCTTATCAACGTACACCTTGGGCGTAACACCTGCTGATTTTGCGTACTCTTCGATTTTCTGACCGTGCTCGTCGGTACCCGTACACAAAAATACATCCTTTCCCATTTGACGCTGAAAGCGAGCAAATGCATCGGACATAATTATTTCGTAAGTATTTCCGAAGTGTGGCTTACGGGATGCGTAAGCTATGGCAGTGGTTAAATAAAATTTCTCCATTGTTTATCCTCCTTGGTCTTCGGCGAATGAGCCGAAGCACATATTTATTCATTTTAATATTTTAACATATATTTTAAGATAATTCAATATTTTCCGCAATTTTTTTGTCTCAAAACATTAATTTTTTGCAATACTATTAATGTGGGGCAAAAATCTAAAAAAAGGCAGGACACAAAAGCTTGAATACGAAAAACAAAATTCTCGCCGCAACAAAAAATTTACTTCTTATCTCGGTGGGAACGGTAATCATCGCCTTCGGAACTGCTGTATTTACAGTACAGTTTGACCTTGTTACCGGTGGAATAGCAGGTCTTGCGATAATTCTGGATAAGCTTATACCTATATCTTGGCTCGGTATTGATTTGATAGTAGCTGTTTTAACATGGACTCTTTTTGTGTTTGGACTTTTTACGCTTGGTCATGTATTTATACTGAAAACATTTGTATCAGCGCTGCTCTATCCCCCGTTTTTCTCCTTATTCCTGCGTTTCGTTTCGCCTGACATATTCGGCGGATACTTCTATCTTAAGGAAAGCGAGTACAGTCAGATAGCAATTCTCATCGCGGCAATAATCGGCGGAGCTATGGTAGGAACAGGATGCGCACTTTCCTTTCTCGGAGGAGGGTCGACCGGCGGAACGGATATTATCGCTCTTTCCGTATGTAAATTCGTACCGCGCATCAAAACATCAAAAGTGATTTTTGCAATTGATGCATCTATCGTTATTATCGGTATGTTTGTAATACGCGATATGACGGTATCAGTTCTCGGTATAATTTCGGCTTTCGTATGCGCTTTTTTTGTTGAAAAAATACAGACAAAGCAAAAAAACATATAAAAGAACAGGAGACACTGTAAAAATTCGGTGTCTCTTATTGTTTTTACCGATTGACATTTCCAAAAAATACTGTTATACTATATTATATTGATTTTTAATATTTTAGAAGGGCAGGCTTATGGCAAAAAGATTTCCAAAACTTTTAGGAAACGAAGATACAAAGCTTCGTCTTTCCAATGCTATTATAAATTCTGCTTTTCCGCATGCGTTAATGATTGTAGGACCTGAAGGCTCGGGAAAGCATACCCTGGCAACCGAGATAGCCGCAGCTATGAACTGCGAAAATGCAGCCGCCCAAAATTTTGATTTACCTTGCGGAATTTGCAATAGATGTAAAAGAATATATTCGGAAAATTTCCCCGATATAAGCACGCTTTCGCGCGTATCCGGGAAAGCTACGATAGGCGTTGAGGAAATACGTGACTTCCGAGAGGATATGTTTCTTTCCCCTACCGAGTCTATGTACAAATTTTACATTATTGAAGACTCCGATTTTATGACTCCCGCAGCTCAAAACGCGCTCCTTAAAGTGCTTGAAGAGCCGCCTCAAAACGTGCACATTATTCTGCTTTGCACAGAGTCGGACAAAATACTTACGACTATAAAAAGCAGAACTCAGTTGGTACAAACCGAGATATTTGAATACGATGAGCTTCTCTCCCACATTCTGAAGCTTTCGGATACCGCAAAGAGCCTATCGTACAATACGCAGAACAAGCTTAAAGGCATACTGCTCTCTTCCGGCGGAGTTATTGGAAAAGCTCTTTCAATGCTTGACGAAAAGCATATTTCGGAAATTGAAGCGTCGAGGTCTGCTATTCGCTCGTTTATAGAAGCAATTCCCAAAAAGGCTCCGTTTTCAAAGCTCTATTCCGCTACCGCAGCCTTACCTCAAAAGCGAGACGAGTTGAGAAAAATGCTCGAGGATATAAGAAACGCTATTCGGGATATGATAGCAATAAAGGTTGCCGATGAAATTACGCCTATTTTCTTTTTATCAAGAGAGGAAGCGGAAGAAATTTCCGGTGGAATAGGAAAAAGAAGACTTATAGCAATTTACGACATAATAACAGAAGCACTGAACGATATAGATAAAAATGTTATTATACCGCCATTGCTTACCGATATAGCCGTGAAAATAAAAGAAGCTTAATACGGATAATCGTTTTTACGAAAGGAAAATTATCAAGTGGAAAACAAGGATAAGATAAATCAGGAACAAAAAAATTCGCCTCCGGAAAACGAAGCTTTGGATACCGAAATAGTAGGAATTAGATTCAAAGAGGCAGGTAAGATTTACTATTTTGCTCCGGGAAAGCTCACCCTTTCCGAAGGTCAGAAGGTCATTGTTGATACCGCCAGAGGCACAGAAATGGGAACGGTCAAAATTGCCAATAAAAAAATCCCTTCCTCCGAAGTGGTGTCTCCTTTGAAAACCGTTACAAGAATAGCGACTAAGGAAGATATACTTCACGATGAAAAAAATCACGATGCTGAATTTGAGGCTGCAATAATCTGCAAAAAGAAAATAGCGGCTCACGGACTCGGTATGCGTCTGGTTTCGGTTGAATATACCTTTGATAATTCAAAGCTTATATTCTATTTCACTTGCGAATCGCGCGTTGACTTCCGTGAGCTTGTTAAAGACCTTGCGGCAACGTTCCGCACAAGAATAGAGCTTCGCCAGATAGGAATAAGAGACGCCGCAAAGCTTATGGGCGGCCTTGGTGTATGCGGAAGAAAATATTGCTGCGCGGGCTTCTTATCGGATTTTGTTCAAGTAAGCATAAAAATGGCAAAGGAACAGAACTTCTCTTTAAATTCCGCCAAGGTATCCGGTGCTTGCGGAAGACTTATGTGTTGCCTGCGTTATGAGCACGAGGTTTATGATGAAGCATTGAAGGTTACTCCGCCTGTTGGCACGGTGGTTCTTACAAACGACGGAGAAGGTACGGTAATTGAAATAAAGCCTCTTGCATCGGAGGTCAAGGTAAAAATAACCTCAAACGATAAAGAGATTATTAAGTCTTACAGCGTAAAAGATTTAAAGATACTCAAAACTCCAAAAAAAGCAAAAAACAAAGCGTCTGAAGACGATGAAGATGACATTGTTGAAGATTAATATCTTAAATAAAATCCTCGCCTTTCGATACTTTTTTTGAAAACCCCTTGATTTTTTTCACAAATATGTTACAATAGAGTAGACCAATAAATTTATGGAGGTATTTTTACAATGGCATACAAGATTTCTGATGAATGCATTGCTTGCGGCGCTTGCGCTGAGGCATGCCCTGTTGGATGCATCTCCGAAGGTGACGGCAAGTACGTTATCAACGCTGACGAGTGCGTAAGCTGCGGCTCTTGCGCTGAGGCTTGCCCTGTAGGTGCTCCTGCTGAGGAGTAATTACCGACGCCGGCATATTACTATGGGTTGAGTTCGCGCTCAACCCTTATTTTATTACTGGAGAGCTTTATGACAAATATTTATAAGGATGAGCGCATTGACGAGGTCAACGACGCGTTAAAGCTTATACAAAAAACCGACGGACTTACATTTGGAACAGATGCGCTTTTGCTTGCAGGATACATAACGGCAAAGGGCGCGAAAGGTCTTGAGCTCGGAGCAGGAAGCGGAATAATATCAATGCTTCTGCTATCGAGAAATAAGCTTTCCCATGCAACGGCGCTTGAGGTACAAGAGGAATACGCAATTCTTACAAAGAGAAACGCTGAGCTTAATGAACTTTCGCAAAGGCTTTCCTCTGTTCACACAGATATCCGTGATTTCAAGACAAGCGAAAGCTTCGATATTGTCTACACAAATCCACCGTATATGACGGTAGGAAGCGGAAGAGCGAATGCACTTACGAAGAAAAACCTTGCCCGCCACGAGGTAATGGGAGATATCGGCGATTTTTGTGCCTGCGCAAAAAAATATCTTAAGTACGGCGGTATTTTTTCAGCGGTCTTCCGTCCCGACCGATTGGTGGATTTAATAGATGCTATGAGACGGTGTTCTCTTGAGCCGAAAAGAATGACCTTTGTTCATGCTGATACGGAATCCGAAGCATCTATGGTGCTGGTAGAAGCAAAAGCGGGAGGAAAATGCGGCATGAAGCTTACACCGCCCTTGATAATATACAGCGACCACGAACATAAGAAATATACAGATGATATGGATCATATAATGGAAAACGGCAGTTTCCCCGATAAATACAAAAGGATGTAATCCCGATGAGCATACAGGAAAAAAACAAGACCGAAAAATCTACCCTTTATCTGGTAGCGACTCCGATAGGCAATCTTTCCGATATTTCCGAGCGCGCCATAAAGGTGCTTTCCGAGGTTGACTTTATTGCCGCAGAGGATACAAGAAACAGCTTAAAGCTTCTGACCTGCCTTGGAATAAAAAAAGAGCTCATAAGCTACCACGAACACAACAAAAAGGCAAGCGGAGAGCGTATTACGTCAAGAATTCTCGCAGGAGAGAGCTGTGCTTTAATTACAGATGCAGGCATGCCTGCTATAAGCGACCCCGGTGAGGATATAGTCAGACTTTGCGCTGATATGGGTATAAGAGTATCGGTTATTCCAGGGGCTTGCGCGGCGGTTTCTGCGCTCTCGCTCTCCGCTCTTGCAACAAGACGCTTCTGCTTTGAGGGATTCTTATCACCTATAAAAAATGAAAGAGAAAAGCGACTTGCAAATCTTAAAAGCGAGGAGCGCACTATGATAATTTACGAGGCTCCTCACAAGCTAAAATCCACTCTTTCAGACCTTTGCCGCACGTTCGGCGGTGAAAGAAAAATATCCCTTTGCAGAGAGCTCACAAAATTAAACGAAGAAATAATCAGAACTACACTTTCGGAAGCTGTGAAATACTACGAGGAAAACGCGCCTCGCGGAGAATACGTGCTTATACTGGAAGGTGCTGAGGAAGCAAAATCGATAATCGCAGAAGAAAATCCCCTCATCTCCCTCTCCCCCGAGGAACACGTCTTGCACTATGAAAGAGCAGGACTTGCAAGAATGGACGCAATTAAGGCTGCGGCTAAGGACCGGGGTATGTCAAAATCCGAGCTCTATAAGATTTTAAACAACACTTAAGTAATAAAAAGGTTGACAACGGTATTTCTGCGATATAGCAGATAGCGTTGCCAACCCTTTTTATTAAAGCTGCTTTGCAAAGGATACCGCTCCGCTGACAAGATAACTGATATTTTCCTCATTGTAAACAGTATCGTTTTTTGTATGGATTTTATTCATATAAAGAATTCCGAATCTATGGCTTCTCTTAAGCGCGGCAACACCGACACCTATTGGAAATTTTGCCTGGTCAGATGGATAAAACACTCCTTTTGACGCAAATTCGGTTGTATACTTATCATTGCCCGGGAAAGCCGACCGAAGAGAGTCCTCGTAACATTTTGATTTTTTCTTCAAAACAAACAGTATGTGCTCTCCGTCGCTTACACAATCAAAATTCACTATGAGCTTACCCTTCATCGCTTCTTTATGAGCCGCGTAAAAAGAGGAAGAGCCTACAAGTCCAACTTCTTCAAGGTCAAAGAAGATGAATGCGACTTTGTTCCGAAGCTCTTCGGGAAGCGCCTGCATTGTATCGGTAAGCACAGTGACTCCCGAGGTATTATCGTTTGCGGTATGAGGATTCGCAGGACCCATCATCATAAGGTACAAAAGAGCAAGCAAGCATACGTATGCTAAAAACGCTGATGCCGATGAGGCTATTTGCTCATCAACCCTAGCAAGTGAAAGCGACGTACCGATAATTATACCGAATATACAAGGTATTCCAATAAGAACTGCGGATATTATAACCTGATACAGTATGTATATAAAGATATTTTTCGGGGTTATAAAATTTGGGAAAGGCAGTCGGGGACACGTATCATAATGCGCGGTATACACAACCTTTGCAGAATCGGGGTCGCCTATAACAATATTCCGTGCTTTCAAACCAGACCTCGATGCTTCAACACGGCATGAATATCCGTTTTTTTCTGCAAAGCCCTTAATATACTCTATAAATTCGCCCTTTTGCTTTTTAGTCTTTCTCACTTCATATTTTTCAAAAATTTCTTTTGTTGTCTCTGTCATCTTAATTCTCCCTGTGTTTTTACAGTCCTGTAAGGTCAAACGGCGGTATAAAGCTCTCCGATGCAGATTCACGCTCTTGAATAAACGCATTTCTTACTCCAAGCTTTAACGCGTAATCTACAAGCTCATCATACTCAGCTCGCGTCACTCTTCTGTTTAGGGGATGAGGAATGCCGACGGGCGGAGTATATTGACTCATAAGACTTATATATATTTTATCCTTGTAGGTTTCGTAAAGATATTTAACGTTAAGCTTTGCTTCTGCAAGATGAGACGGCAGGAGCAATACTCTCACTATAACTCCCCTCTTCATAATTCCCGATTCATCAAAAACCGCATCACCCGCAAGCTTTACCATTTTATCAATCGCAAGACGACAAATACCTGGCAAATTTTCAGCATTTGAATATCTAAGTGCCGTTTCGCTTCGATAATATTTCATATCGGGAAGCCATATGTCAACTGTGTTCCCAAGTAACTCAACCGTTTTCTCTGTATCGTAGGCGCTTGTATTATATACAATCGGCAGCTTAAGACCTTTTGCTCTTGCAGCTCGTACAGCATTTACTACCGACGGTGCAAAGTGAGTAGGCGTCACAAAATTTATATTGTGCGCCCCCTTTTCCTCAAGCTCAAGACATATCTGCGAAAGTCTTTCTTCGCTGATTTTTATTCCGCACTCACCCCTTGATATTTCCCTATTCTGACAGTATGTACAGCCGAGTGAGCATCCGCAAAAGAATACAGTACCCGAGCCACGGGTACCTGAAATCGGAGGCTCTTCCCACATATGTAAGGACGCTCTTGCAACGGTAGGCTCTGAACTCATTTTGCAATATCCAAAAGCACCGGCAGTTCGGTCTATGCCGCACATTCGCGCGCAAAGCATGCAGTTTTTATACATATAGCGCCTCCTTTCAAAAATTCTTGACAAGTGCTCCAAAGTGTGATATTATATATCCACATAAAAACATGGGGGTCTTACAATGTCAGATAAACGAGAAAATTACATAAGCTGGGATGAATATTTTATGGGGGTCGCGCTCCTTGCCGGTGAACGCTCGAAGGACCCGAGCACTCAAGTAGGCGCTTGCATAGTTGATGAAAATAACAGAATACTTTCAACGGGCTACAATGGCTTTCCAAGAGGGTGCTCCGACGACGTATTCCCTTGGAACAGAAATCCGGAAAACGGTGAGACAAAGTATCCGTTTGTTGTCCATGCTGAGCTCAACGCTATTTTGAACAATCGAGGTAAATCTCTCTCAGATTCAAAAATATACGTTGGCCTTTTCCCCTGCCATGAATGCGCAAAGGCTATAATTCAAGCAGGAATCAAAGAAGTAATCTTCCTTTCGGATAAATATAAAAATACTGTATCTGACGAAAACTCAAGAAGAATGCTCACTTCAGCTGGAGTTAAGCTTACAAAGCTTAAAACCAAGAGAAAAAGTATCGTTTTAAATTTGAATATAGATGAGTAAATCAATTTAATGGATTCGTTATTTACTCTAACAACAGAGAGGTTTGCGCAAAATTTGCGAAAGCCTCTTTTATTTTTTATCAAAATACGCTTTTATTTGAGAAAGAGGTGCGGTGTATGTTCCGCAAGCCATAGGAGCTCTGCCGCCGCCCTTGCCTCCTAGTGCAGCATTCGCATCACTAACTATTTCTCTGAAAGCTTCAGAAGAGTTCATAAGAATATACCTATAATCTCCCTCATTACCTGTAAGAGCAACCAGCGTTCCTTCGACCTTTTCGTGCGCGATATTGGCAAAGACTCGCAATGCGTCCATATTAAGCATTGGATAACAAAGCACGGCATTGCCGTGATGAATTGCAAGATTTTCCGCAAGAATCACAGCAGTTTCTCTGCCCATTTGTGAAAGCTTATATTCAATATTCGCCTTCGCCGAAAGAAGTCTTTCGGTTTCCGACTTTATATCGGTGATGGGCGACGAAAGAAGGACCGAAACTCCGCTCGCCTCATCGGATATTTTCTTTATATAATCGTAGGCTCTTTTACCTGCCAGCATACGAATACGGCTTCCCGCTTTATGCTTTACCGAATCAAGGAATTTTATAATACCTATCTCACCCGTAAAGGATACGTGAGGCGCACAGCATGCGCAGGAATCATAGCCGTCTATATCTACTATGCGTACGTCTTCGGTAAGCTCAAGCTTTGAACGGTAATTCAAGTCTGCAAGCTCATCGGGCAACGGATATTTAACCGTGATGGGAACGTTTCTATAAACGGCATCATTTGCCAACATCTCAATTCTATCAAGCATTTCACGAGTGACAACAACAGAGGTATCAAGGGTAACGTCAACACCGCCGAGATGGAATCCGACATTTTCGATACCGTATATATTATGAAGTAATCCCGATACTATGTGCTCTGCTGTATGACATTGCATTTTTTCAAATCTTTTCTCAAAATCAATCGCGCAATGAACGCTTTCATTTACATTTAAAGCATTTTTAGTGTAATGATAAACGTTTTTTTCAAGTTCCTTAACGTCAAAAACTGCAATTCCGTTTATATATCCTACATCAGAGCTTTGCCCTCCTCCTTCAGGAAAAAATGCAGTTTTGTCAAGGAGCACTTCATATCCGTTTTTTACCTTTTCACAGCTTATAACAACAGCATCGAACTCTTTTATATATGCACTTTTATTATATAGCTTTTCAGTCATTTTTCTTTTCCCCTGTGTAAGATTTATATATTTCCTCTGAAAATTTATTCCACGGATATTCACTAACGGTAGGTATAACGGAGGCATTGATTTTCTCACCGAAAAGAGTGAATGAAAGCGAGCAGGCAAAAAGCGCGGGATGCTTTGCGCTGAAATCTTTGCTTCCGTATTTTTTATCGCCTATAAGCGAATTTCCTCTCGATGAAAATTGCGCTCTTATCTGGTGGAATCTTCCCGTTCCAAGCTTTATAGCGCAAAGGGTGGCGTCCTGCTCCGATACTAAAATCTCGTTCCAAAGAACGGCTTCCTTTGCTCCCCGTCTCGCTGTCTTTGCTATATACGACTTTCCTGTCGCGCTGTCTTTGAAAAGGTAATCCCTATACTCTCCCTCGGCGCACCGACCGTGGCAAATTGCGAAATAGCGCTTATCCATTTCTCCGTCTGCGATTATACGTGAAAGCTCTGACGCGCTTTTTTTGTTTCTTGCAAAGGCTATAAGACCACCCACCGTTCTGTCAAGCCTATGAACAAGCCAAAGCGACGACTGCTCGCCAATACCGGAAAGGGCATTTGCCGCTGCGCTCATTGCATCAGCGTCGCCGGAAGGATCAGACTGCGATGGCATACCAACCAGCTTTTCAATTATAACTACATTTTTGTTTTTATAAATTATTTTGACGGAATCGGTCATTTTAATCTCCATTACTGCATGCAAAAAAATTTTTTAACCAATAAACCTGCATATTACCAATATCCGTATTTTATCACAGTTTACCCTATTTTTCAAGTATTATATAAAAAAGAGCCTGCTCAAAATTGCAAAATCGAGCAAGCTCTTTAAATAAAGAATCAAATATAAAATTTTAGTGCTTTGACGAGGTATGCGCGCGCTTTGCGCTTCCGCCCGTAAGTGCTATCATTTTTACAGCTGCCAAGCTATACGAATTAGCGATAATGTTAATCGGTTTATCTATAACCCCGCGCGCAAGCACCTTGACGTATTTTGCATCTTTGGGAACTATGCCTTTCTCCTTCATAGTGTTTATATCTACCGTATCACCGGCGAGGAAGCTATTTGAAATTGTATCAACATTCACTATACAACGTTTTCGTCCGCTGGTTTTTATAACCGTAGGCGAATCGGTAAGGAGATTTTTCGCAAGAAAATCAGGTATCAGACTGTTTGCATGCGCCTCGTCGACGGCAAGCAGAGTTTCGAGCGGCGGCTCATCCTTAATCTCGTTTTCATTCACAGTCTCGAAGCACGGCACTTTTTTTACAAATATCTTTTCTTTTACTGCCGTCGCTGCAGCAAAAACTTTTTTACGGTTTTTTACGGCAATAAAAATGCCCATAGCAAAGATGATAAAGAGCAGAAGTAATATAAGAATAAGCTGGATATTACCGCTTTGAGCTTTTGCTTTTGCGGGCAAAACTGTCACAAGATAATCAGAGTTCGCGCATTTAAGATACACGTAACCGTTATCGGTATAAAATTCTTCTCTCAGGCTGTCTCCTTCAACGATACTGCCTTCGGTAACGGTAAAGCTATTGCCACCATCATCTATCTTGACGGTTATTTCCCTTCTTGCTATAATAAAGCTTTTTTCATTCACACCGTCTTTAAATACGTAGTTTTCCGTATCCTTAAGAATGAAGGAAACGGTATATTCACCTGCCGATAAGGCATGCGGAACGGATACGGTGTACAAAGAGCTTGGCGCAACATACGGAATATAAATGCTTCCGTTATACACGCCGGATTCAATCTGCGGTAAATCAACAACGCATTTTTCTATAATAAGCCTGCCCGATGGAATAACAGGCTCGAAATAATTTTCCGTATCATAGGAAAGAATCGCAGAAAGCTCGTATTCACCTGCATCCTTTGCGCTGTTCAGAATATAAGAGGAAACGCTTACGCCATCAGGCAATCCGCCGAGATAGGAGAATTTATATTCACCATCATAAATGAAAGATGCTTCGGACCAACAAACTGCGCTCATATCATATTGCGCGAGAGCGACGTCAATTTCGGCGCTTGTTTCAAATCCACCCGCGCTCAGATGTATTATCCTATCATTTGCCTTTAGGCATTCACCGTTTTCATATCTTATTGATATGTTTTCAAAATCTATATAGCTTATGCTTTCGTCGTTATTTACGTAGTAAGCGCAGATATCATCGGATGTGATTTCGTTCATTGCCGTCAAGTTTTCGGACAGTATATTTACGACAAGTCTTATGGGACTTATCTTTACAACGTTAAACGTAAGAACCTTGCAAGAAATACCGAGATAATTCTGACCCTCGGGCACGTATGCCATCATATAATAGGTGCCCGCTTCTGTTGCGGATATGGGGTTTTTAAGCTCGGAATCGGAAAAATAGAAATAAACTGCTTCTCCGTATAAGGACTCTCCCAAAGGAGCCGGCAAACCGCCCTCGTAATAATCTGAAATCTGAGGCTCGCTTATCCAATGGTTAGGCGCTTTTTCAATTACAAACGCCATTTGCGGATTAATTATTCTGTAATTCAGATCAGATGATGATGCGAGCGCAACATATTCTCCCGCATTTTTCGCACTTCCCGTAACGGTAACCGGGCACTCCTCGCAGAGCGCATTGGGTATATGATCCTGACCGTTATAGGTAAAGACAAGATTTTCCCATACAGCAATAACTCCTTTAGGCAAAATCTTAACGTAAACGCTCATATCAGCGGGAACAACATAATTTTTACTGTCCGTACCAAAGCTTATAACAACTTCTACACTTCCCTCAGCAACATAAGTCACTCCTTGTGAAAAGCTGTAAAAAGGAACGCTTCCGTCAAGACCTATAGGCAAGACTCCGTACGATGACGGAAAATGTGCTTGTCCGTCAAAGGTATATTCGCTGTCCGAAAAACCAAATGATGACCAGTCATATTCTATTGGAGTAATTTTCCAAGTGTGAGTTATAGGATTTGGCGCGTTGTAATTCTTAGTATCATAAATGATAGTTACCGATGTAGTATATTCACCTACGTCGGTAAATGATGAATCCGCGTATCCTACAAGTGTTACGTTTTTCGGTAGTCCGTAAATTTGCACGGACTGGACCTCTCCGTTATAAGGCAGACTGTCGGCGCTCCAATATACGTCTTTTAAATCAAGCTCCGCTTTCAAAATTTCAAAATCAACGGTTGGATTTATAAGCGTATAGTTCTTATCTGTGAAAATTGCGGACGCTGTATATTTGCCAGCGTCAGTAGCACCTCCGCTTACCGCAACAGATATTAAAAGTCCCTCTGCGCTCACAAGTTCAGCCGTGGGAATTTTAGGCGCTCCGTCATACGTAAAGCTTAGGTTTTTATAATTTACGTAAACGGGCAAGGGTTTAATGGTAAGCGTCGCGCTAACGGAATCGGGTAAATTATAATTTACACTCTCCGTAAAAAATGAAATCGTGACCGTGTAAGTTCCTACATCTATGCCACCTCCGGAAACAGTATATTCGAGCTTTATTCCGTCAAGCCCGACAATATCTGCGCTTGCGTCTATTGTATGTCTTTTACCGTTATACGTTGATACCTTATCCTCAAATACCAGAGATGATATATCATAATCCGCTGCTCGCACAGTCACGGCAATCGGCACCGAAGCATCACCTACACGAATAATAGCACAGCTATCGCAAACACGGAATGAATCTGCCGTTTTATATTCTATCTCAACAATGTCAGTATCGATTTTTTCACACCTTCCGCTATTGTAAGTGACCGAAAATTCAGCGCCCTCAAGCGAAAGAGTTTCAAAGGCTTGATATTCGGTCTTGTCGGGATATTTATCAACCATAATACCCACGCATATTTCGGAAAAAATTTCAAAAGCTATCGGCTCGGAAGAAAGCGATGTATAGTTTTCAGTGCCGTCCACGCTTATCAAAATATAATATTTACCTGCTTCTGAGGGGATATCGCTTTGCCAATTTACACCGTCGGAGGAATACATGTAGTAACACTTACCGAATTTTGCTTCCGCTGTGACAGACAAATCAAAGCCTACATAGGTATCTTCAACGTTTGGAGGCGATAAAAAACAATTTTGGGCTTGAGTAATATAAAACGTAAGATTAACGCTCTCAGCACAAGAGTCTTCCCACTTGTAGTTTAACGGGTCAGTAAGAGTGAGAGTTACCGCATATGCTCCTACGCCTATTCCACCGGATGAAAACGAGGTATAAAGACTCGACTTGGGAACATCGGGATAAACGGTGCCCCCGGTATAAGCAAGCGAAGGAATCGAAGGATATTTTAGCGTTTGTTTTTCTATATTAACTGCTACTTCAGGAGTATCTACTACAACATAATCACCGTTATATGCAAATGTTAGTTTACAAAAATAGATTCCCGAGTCTGATACAGACGTGATTGATATACTATCTGAGCTGTAAATTGTAGGGGCGGAATCTTTATACCAAACAAAGCTAAAGCTCCCCTCCTCTGCCAATGGGTGAGTAAGCTTATCAAATCCGAGAATATGTTCTTTTCCATCGTAAACGAAACTTTTTGAACTTATTGAAAATTCGGGTGGAGTAAGTGAAAATGATGCGTACAAATTGAAATCAGAGTATTCAAGTGTCCCAAACGCATATGACTCATTTAAGGCGCTGTCCTTATACCAACCGCAAAAATTATATCCCTGCTTCAAAGGCAAATCAGGAGCCGAAATGCTTTCACCCTTTAAAAATTCAACAGTAAAATACAAGGTGTTATCACAATAAAATCTAGCACACAGTGGCATATAAACAGCAATAAATGATTTTTCTTCGCTGTATTCGGATGAGGAAAAATACGAAAGTGAAATGGCCTCGCCCACTTCATCAAAAAAATTTATATTTTCCAAATCACTCTCTTTTGCATTATGAAACACCTCAACGAAGGTACCGTTATCAAAGCTTTGATTATACATAACAGAAAAGGTAGCGGAATTTGGAATTTGGCACGCAGTAAGGCTTATGGGTTTGTTTGTTATAACGTCGTAGCTGTAACTGTTAAATTCAGGCGCACCGCCTATGCTTAAGCTGGCTTTATTTTCAATTGCGGGACCGTAGCTGTTTTTGATTTTTCCGGAAATGATTTCTACGCTTCCCATACTGCAGTTAACTGCTCCATCAGTGGTTTCAGAGGTTATTTCCATACCATCAATTATGAGTTTTGAAGAGGCGGAATAATCAAGCAAAAAAGCGGAGCTTGAATAAGAATAAATTTCTCCACCTAGCGCCTTTGTTATGCCACCCTTTATCTTTAAAGATCCTCTTGTAATATTGAGGCTGAAATCATCAAGAATTATATTTTCCCCGCAAAGATTTAGATTACCGTCATACATTTTAAGAGCCCCGCAAAGAGTCACACTTTTACTTACAGTAATACTGCCGTGGTAGTCGAGCGACGAAAAATAAAGCACAACTCCATCACTTTCAATTAACGTGATAAGAGAAGAAAGATCGCTATCGGTTACGCTTACTTCTCCGAGATTTGCGGTATATGCGCCATTTGCGAACTCAATTATGTATGAGACCGCGCTGCTATAATCTGCCGTAAGATTAATGGAACCAATATCTTTTTCACTGACCTTATAATCTTCTTCGCAAGAATCAACTCCTGAGAACAAAAAAAGGACTGAAAAAGCAATAACAGCTCCAAGAATTTTGAACTTCAATTTCATTTTTTTACTCCTTGCTTTTGGAAATAAATTCCACTTTTTATATAAAATTATATCCGCAAAATTCTCAAAACTCAAGATTACAGAACGTTAAATTATCCGTCTTTTGCGACGCGTTAGGGCATCTTTCATTCTTTTATGAATTTTTTTTTGTCAAATGCTCGGAGAAAGTATATATAAGCATTCTTTTTTGCGATATTCTTTTTGTTTTCAGGAAGTTTAACCATGAAGAATCATTTTTTAAAAATATTTGTTTTTTCACATTTTTTTGACATGTTTCAGCTGTACCATTGTTTGAAAAGTTATATATTTGTCTAAGAATATCGATTTTTACATACAATCGATATTCTTTTTTTCACTGCTATACATAAAAAAGGTGAAATTATTATTGACTTTCCTTTAATGAAATAGTATAATATTTTATATATTTTATGCGATGTTTGGGAGGACTTTAGGATGATAAACGAAAAAATGAAAAATTTAGGTCTTAACCGTTCAACAATTCGCGAGCTTTTTGAATTTGGAAAGGCATTAAAAGCAGAGAAAGGCGAAGAGAACGTTTTCGATTTTTCGCTTGGAAATCCTAGTGTTGAGCCCCCTATGTCCGTAAACGAAGGAATCGCAAGCCTGATTAAGAATATCCCACAGACCGAGCTTCACGGTTATACATCGGCAGAAGGAGATTTTTCAGTAAGAAATTCAATTTCCGAGTATATAAAGAAAACGCATGGATTTGATTCTGCCGACCCTTCATACGTTTATATGACGGCAGGAGCAGCGGGTGCTTTGACATCTGTCCTCACCGCAGTTACATCAGAAAAAGAGAGCGTTATCGTTCTCGCTCCTTTCTTCCCTGAATACAAGGTCTTTGTCGAAAGAAACGGCACGAAACTAAAAACCGTATCCTGCCGGAGCGGAGACTTTGGCCCCGACTTTGATAAAATATCTTCAGCGATAGACGAAACGGTTGCCGCAGTCATAATAAATTCGCCAAACAATCCTACCGGTGCCGTTTATTCAGAGAAAGACATAAAAAGACTTGCAAAGATACTTGATGAAAAATCGAAGAAGTACAAAAAGCCGATTTACATTATCGCCGACGAGCCTTACAGAGAACTTGTTTATGACGGAATATGCGTTCCTTTCATTCCAAACTATTACAAAAACACAATAGTTTGTTATTCATACAGTAAATCACTTTCCATTCCGGGAGAACGGATAGGATACGTCTTTGTTTCCCCGCTTGCCGACGATGCATATAATCTTTTCCGAGCAGTTTGCGGAGCAGGACGCGCTCTTGGCTTTGTTTGCGCGCCAAGTCTTCTTCAAAAGCTAATACCTCTTACAATAGGTCAAACATCGGATATAAGTATTTATCAGAATAACAGAAAAATCCTGTTCGACGCACTCACCGATTACGGCTATGAAGTAGTTCCGCCCTGCGGTGCATTCTATCTGTTTGTAAAGGCTATGTGCCCCGATGCAAAGGAATTTTCTCAGAGGGCAAAAAAATACGGACTTCTTCTCGTTCCAAGCGACGATTTCGGATGCGAAGGATACGTCAGAATTGCTTACTGCCAGAGTCCGGATATGATAAAGCGCTCCTTGCCCATGTTCAAAAAACTGGCAGACGAATTTAAACACTAAATCTATTAAATATTATAGCGTGAAACGGATATCGGTATTTTCTATTTTCACGCCATGGGAATAAATAAAAATGAGAGACTTAAAGGATATAAGAATCACTATAAATGAAATCGACGCGCAGATGCGCGAGCTTTTTGCAAAACGAATGGCGGCGGCTAAAGAGGTTGCCGAATATAAATGCGCTCACGGAATTCCGATACTTGATTCGGCAAGAGAAGCAGCTGTTATTGAGAAGAACGCATCAGCACTTAATAACGAAGAGCTCAGACCGTATTACGTAAACTTTCTTGAAGATACTATGGCGGTTTCGAGAAGCTATCAGGACATGCTTATATCCGGCATGAAGGTTGCATATTCGGGTGAGCGCGGAGCTTTCGGATACATAGCCGCATCTAAGCTTTTCCCTAACGCAAGGAAGGTTGCTTACAGCAATTTTGACAAAGCTTACGAGGCTTGCCGCAGCGGTGAGTGCGACGCGGCGGTATTACCTATTGAGAATAGCTATAACGGTGAGGTTGGAGCCGTAACCGATTTGATGTTTTCAGGTCCGCTTATCGTTAATTCTGTTATAGATGTCGACGTGACGCACTGCTTGCTTGGTGTAAAGGGTGCTTCGATTTCGGACATAAAGACGGTTATAAGCCATCCGCAGGCACTTGCGCAGTGCCACGGCTTCATAAGAGAACACGGATTCTCCGAGCAGGACTATGAGAATACTGCGCTTGCAGCTGAATATGTCGCTTCGGTAGGTGATAAAACTCTGGCTGCAATCGGAAGCGAAAGTGCGGCGGCTATATTTGGCCTTGAGGTTATTGAGAAAAATATAAATCAATCCAAAAGCAATGCCACAAGGTTTGCATCCTTCTCGCGCTCCGAGCACAAGCATCAGACTAACGAAGCAGGAATACACAGTATTCTTCTGTTCACTGTAAGAAACGAAGCAGGCGCGCTCGCGAAAGCTCTCGACATCATAGGTAAACACGGATTCAATATGAGAAATCTCCGTTCAAGACCTATGAAGGAGCTTATGTGGCAATATTACTTCTACGTTGAAGCCGAGGGCAATATAAATTCCAAGGAAGGAAAGCGTTTGCTCGAAGACTTAAATGAATATTGCGATAAGGTTAAATTTATCGGTACATACGTCGATAAAAAATTTATCTAAACATAAGAACTGAGGTTTTTTATGAAAGCTGAAAACAAGAAAATAAGAATGGAGCTCGGTGAGCGAAGCTATGATATTACCATAGGCGAAGGTCTGCTTTGCCGCGCTGACGAGTACATGAATCTCAACCGACGTGTGCTTATCGTAACCGATTCCGGTGTTCCTGAAGAATATTCCAAAACGCTTGCATCGCTTTGCAGAGAAGCAAGGATTTTTACATTTCCACAAGGCGAAGAAAGCAAAAACCTCGGTACTTACGCCGAGATATGCAAACAAATGTTGTCATTTGGTTTACAAAGAAAGGATGCGGTAGTTGCCGTAGGCGGTGGAGTTTGCGGTGATATGGCAGGCTTTGCGGCAGCAACCTACATGAGAGGAATTGATTTTTACAACGTTCCTACGACTCTTCTTTCTCAAGTAGATTCCTCGATAGGAGGAAAAACCGCTGTAGATTTCAGCGGTGTAAAAAATATCATAGGGGCATTTTATCAGCCTCGCGCTGTTCTTATAGATACTGACGTTTTGAAAACCCTTGATAAGCGTCAGTTTTCCGCAGGTCTTGCAGAAGCCTTAAAAATGGCACTCACTTCAGATGGGGAGCTTTTTGAAATGATGGAAGCGGGTCTTTACAAGACGCGCCTTGCGGATATGATTTTCCGTGCGCTCTCTATAAAAAAGGCAGTTGTTGAAGCTGACGAATGCGAAGGTTCTTTGAGAAAAATTCTCAATTTCGGACATACATTTGGGCACGGCATAGAGGCTCTTGGCGGACTTTTGCACGGGGAGTGCGTTGCGCTTGGAATGATTCCTATGTGCTCTCCGAGCGTCAAAAAAAGACTTATTCCTATTTTACGTGACATGGGTCTGCCTACCGCTTTTGACGGTGACATGGATAAGGCTATCGATTTTATGAAGCATGACAAAAAAGGCGATGGCGATGCTGCTCACGCTGTTTTTGTTGACGATATAGGAACGTTCAGACTCGAAAGGGTGACATTCGCAAATCTTGCAAAGCATATCAAAAGTAATATGAATTGAGGAACCCAATGAAAAACACTTTTGGAAACAATCTTACAGTGACACTTTTCGGAGAAAGCCACGGCCCGGCGATAGGATGTGTTATCGACGGTCTGGCACCGGGAATTAAAATTGATTTTGAATATATAAGGCTCTGCTTGGCACAGCGTCAAGCAAGAGGTGATATTTCAACGCCAAGGCATGAAGCGGATGAGCCGGAATTCATTTCCGGTGTAAAAAACGGTGTTACTGAAGGTACACCTGTTTGCTTGCTTATACGCAATGCGAATACAAAGAGCGAGTCATATTCGCCATACGAAAATACCCCTCGCCCCTCGCATGCAGATTATACCGCAGAGTGCAAGTATCACGGCTTCCAGGACAAGTCCGGTGGCGGTCATTTTTCCGGCAGAATAACCGCGCCGATAGTTGCGGCAGGTGCGCTTGTCAGACGCGCTCTTTCGGACAGAGGTATTGAAATAGCAACTCATATTAAATCTCTTCATGGCATAAATGACCGTGATTTCGAGAATTACAAAGAGGATGCAGAAAAGCTTATGCAAGAATATTTCCCTGCTTTGGATGACACCGCCGCAGAGAAAATGAAAAAAGAAATCCTTCTTGCAAGAGAGGATAAAGACAGTGTAGGAGGCGTTCTTGAGACGGTTATCACTAACTTCCCCAAAGGAGTGGGTGAACCTTGGTTTGACACGGTTGAGGGGGTAATTTCCCATGCGATGTTCTCTATCCCAGGTGTTAAGGGTATAGAATTCGGAGCCGGATTTGAAATAGCAAAAATGCGCGGTAGCGAAGCCAATGACCCTTATCGTATTGAAAACGGAGAGATTGTTACCGAAAGAAACTCAAACGGCGGTATAAATGGCGGAATTACTAACGGTATGCCTATAATTTTCAGACTTGCCGTAAAGCCTACGCCTTCTATTGCGAGGCAACAGAATACAGTTGATATGAAAACGCTTGAAAATGCAACGATAAGCATAACAGGCCGCCACGACCCTGCGATAATTCACAGAGCAAGAGCCGTGGTAGACGCTATGTGCGCTTTATCTGTCGCAGACCTTCTCGTTACGCGTTACGGAACAGATTATCTCGGAGGGGAGTGACTTGCCGATGAAATACGGTTGCATCGGAGAGCATCTTAAGCACAGCTTTTCAAAAGAAATTCACGCTCTTATTGCAGACTACGATTACGTAATAAACGAAATACCTAAGGATGATGTTGACGCTTTCATGAAAAATGCCGATTTCGCGGCTATCAACGTCACTATTCCTTACAAAGAAACGGTAATTCCTTATCTCTATCATATTGACGAAGGAGCAAGGCTTATCGGAGCTGTAAACACTATCGTCAACCGCGGCGGAAAGCTTTTTGGATATAATACCGATTTTTACGGTATGAGCATGCTTGCCTCTCGCATAGGTATATCCTTCGAGGGAAAGAAGGTTCTTATCCTAGGCACAGGCGGAACGTCAAAAACAGCACATGCTGTGGCTAAGGCTAACGGAGCAAAAGAAATTATTAAAGTCTCAAGAAAAGAGGGCAACGAGTCGATTTTGTACACCGATGTTTACAAATATCATACTGATGCTCATATCATAATTAATACCACGCCCGTCGGAATGTTTCCCAATATTTGCAATAAACCTATCGAACTTAGAAGATTTCCAAATCTCATAGGAGTTATTGACGCGGTTTACAATCCACTGAGAACGCCTCTTATTCTGGAAGCAAAAGAACTTGGAATACCCGCTGATGGCGGACTCTATATGCTCGTTGCGCAAGGCGTAAGGGCATCGGAGATATTCCTTGACACCAAGTATGATGATACGCTTCTTGACGAGGTATATTCAAAAATCGAAAAGCAGAAGGAAAATATCGTTCTTATCGGTATGCCTGCTTCGGGTAAAAGCACTATAGGCAAGATAATAGCAGACAAGCTTTCCCGCAAGCTTTTGGACACAGACAGTGAAATTGAGAAAAACACGCAAAAAACTATTCCTGATATTTTCCGCGAAAGCGGTGAGAATGCTTTCCGCGATTTGGAAAGCGATACTGTAAATGAGGTCTCAAAGTTAAGCGCGGTGGTAATTTCAACGGGCGGAGGCGCAGTTCTACGAAAGGAAAATACGCACTCGCTTCGCAAAAACGGAAGAATATATTTTCTCGACAGGTCGCCTGAGCTCCTGATTCCCACTTCTGACAGGCCTACCGCGGGAACTCGTGACGCTATAATGAAGCGCTACACCGAAAGAATAGATATTTACCGCTCTTCTGCAGATGTAATTATAGACGGCAATCTTACGCCGGAGGCAGTAGCACAAAAAATACTTGAAGATTTCCTTTCTAAGGAGCACTTATGAAGCTATATATAATAAACGGTCCTAACTTGAACATGCTCGGAATACGCGAGCCAAACAAGTACGGAACACAAAATTATGATTCCCTTTGCAAAATGATTAAGGAACACTGCGAAAGCCGCGGTGTCGATACGGTTTTTTATCAATCAAATCACGAGGGGGACCTCGTCGATAAAATACAGGAAGCATACTACCAAAATGCTGACGGAATAGTTATAAATCCCGGTGCATATACGCATACGAGTATAGCACTGCTTGATGCCGTTCTCTCGACATGTCTTCCCTGCGTTGAGGTTCATATATCAAAGGTTGAAGAGCGAGAGGATTTCAGGCAGGTAAGCTACATAAGACAAGCTTGCGTAAAGACAATTACCGGCAAAGGCTTTGCGGGATATATCGAAGCCTGCGATATACTCATAGGAGGCAAAATTGAAGGTCGAAATTAAAAAAAGCCGTGCCAACGGAAAGGTTTACGCTCCCACCTCTAAAAGCATGGCACACAGACTTCTTATTTGCGCCGCATTGAGTGATAGCAAAAGCGTAATCAGAGGAATTACTCCTTGCGAGGACGTTCTGGCAACGGTAGATGTCCTTTCAGCGCTTGGCGCTAAAATTTCACATAAAGATGATATTTACACCGTCGAAGGCTGTAATATGAGGACCACCTCCGCGCGCGACACTCTGTTTTGCCGTGAAAGCGGAAGCACTCTTCGATTTATTATACCTCTCGCTTCTCTTTCAGGAAATGAGATTACCGTATCGGGAGCTCCATCTCTTATGAGCAGACCTATGGGAGTTTACGAATCCATATTCAATGAACGAGGTCTTTTATTCGATAAAAGAGACGGTAAAATAACTCTGCACGGATCGCTTACCGCAGGAGAATATACCGTAAGAGGTGATATAAGCAGCCAATTTATATCGGGTCTCCTTTTTGCGTTACCACTTCTTGATGGCAACAGTGTTATACACATTATACCTCCGTTTGAAAGCAGATCGTATATAGATTTAACTCTCTTGGCGCTTAAGCATTTCGGAGTATATGCAGAGATGCCGGATGATAGGACTATCAAGATAAACGGAAACCAAAAATACAAATCGGGTGACTTCACAGTGGAGGGTGACTATTCCGGTGCTGCGTTCTTAGATGCTTTAAACGCAATCGGGTCTTCGGTTGAGGTACTCGGACTTTCGGAAAATTCCGCGCAGGGAGATAAGGTTTATAGAAATTTCTATCCTCTTCTTAAAGAAAGCACACCCAAAATAGACATAGAAAACTGCCCGGATCTCGGTCCTATTCTCTTTACACTAGCTGCGGCTTTTAACGGTGCGGAATTTACAGGAACAAAGAGACTTAAGATCAAAGAAAGCGACAGAGCTGCTACAATGGCAAAAGAATTAAAAAAATTCGGTGCTGATATAGAGATTTTTGAAAATTCTGTACTCGTAAGAAAAGCAAATTTGCACGCTCCAAAGGAAACCCTTTGCGGGCATAACGACCATAGAGTGGTAATGTCTCTTTCCGTACTTCTCACGCTCTTCGGCGGTACGATAGACGGCGCGGAGGCAGTATGCAAAAGTTACCCTGATTTCTTCCGCGATATGAAGAAGCTCGGTGTGGAGGCAACAATTTATGACTGAGCTTACCAAAGATACTAAAATACTCATTGTCGGTCTTGGAGTTATCGGCGGAGGATATGCAAAAGCCTTGACCTATGCCGGCTATAAGCACATACGCTGTATTACAAAAAATCCTGCAGACGTCGATTATGCGATAGCGCACGGAATAATAGAATACGGTACTACAAATATTGAGAAGGACCTTATCCAAGACTCCGAGCTTATCATTTTTGCTCTTTATCCGCATATATTCAAGGACTGGATTAAGAGTCATCAAAGCCTATTCTCAAATGGCACTCTGATAACCGACGTTACCGGTGTAAAAAGCGGAATAGTTAACGAAGTTCAAGCTATACTGAGAGAAGACGTTGAATTCATATCCTCACACCCTATGGCAGGACGTGAAAAAAGCGGCGTTGAATACAGTAATGCCGAAGTTTTCAGAGGAGCGAATTATATTGTAGTTCCAACAGAGAAAAACACCGAAAATGCTATACACATATGTAAAAAGCTCGGAGAAGAGTTGGGATTTGGAAAAATCAGCATACTGTCGGTCGACGAGCACGATAAAATGATAGCATTTCTATCTCAGCTTACTCACTGTATAGCAGTTGTGCTTATGAATACAAATACTAAACCTGGACTCGAAAAATATACGGGCGACTCCTTCAGAGACCTTACACGTATAGCAAAAATCAACGACTTGATGTGGAGCGAGCTTTTCTTGCTAAACAAAGATGCTCTTCTTCATGAAATAGATGCTTTTATTGACAAATTCAGCGAATTTCGCGAAATGATAGCAAACTCTGACACCGATAATATGCGTCACGAGATGCGTCAGGCAAGCGAACGAAGAGAATTGTTTGACAAACCTAAAAACTAAAAAAGAGGCAATATATTATGAACATGCAATTTTACCGCAAGCTACCTATTCCAATGGAAATTAAGGAGCAGTTCCCCGCTTCCGCTGAGATAAAGGCAACAAGAGATAAATGCGTTGCTGAAATGAAAGACATCTTTGCGGGCAAAAGCGACAAATTTATTTTGGTTATAGGTCCATGCTCTGCAGATAACGAAGACTCAGTCCTTGATTATATCTACCGTCTCAGAGGCGTTCAGGACAAGGTATCCGATAAGATCTTTATTGTTCCAAGAATTTATACAAACAAACCGAGAACAACGGGAGAAGGATACAAAGGTATGCTTCATCAGCCCGACCCTAACGCAGATCCAGATCTTCTTAAAGGTATAGTAGCTATAAGAAAGCTTCATATGCGTGCAATTTCAGAGACAGGCTTCGGATGCGCCGACGAAATGCTTTACCCCGAAAATCACAGATATCTTTCCGATCTTCTTGCTTACGTTGCGATTGGAGCACGTTCGGTTGAAGATCAGCAACACAGACTTACAGCCAGCGGACTTGATATCCCTGTAGGCATGAAAAATCCTACCGGTGGAGATATATCCGTAATGATGAACTCCATAAAAGCAGCTCAATGCTCTCACGTATTCTGCTATCGCGGATGGGAAGTCAAGAGCGCGGGAAATCCTTATGCTCACGCAATACTTCGCGGATACGTTGACAAGCACGGCAAATCACATCCCAATTATCACTATGAAGACGTTGCGGGACTTTGCGAAATTTACGCTGCTTCTTCTCTTGAAAATCCTGCTTGTATAATAGATACAAACCACTCAAATTCCGGAAAGAAATATCTTGAGCAAGTCAGAATAGCAAAAGAAATTCTTCAAAGCCGTAACTATAACCCAGACGTCAAGAAGATGGTAAAAGGTCTTATGATTGAAAGCTATATCGAAGACGGCTGTCAAAAAATATCCACAGAAGAGGTTTACGGTAAATCTATAACAGACCCCTGCCTTGGTTGGGAGAAAACCGAGAGAATGATTTACGATATTGCAGAAATGCTTTAATATTTTTGACAAATATAAAAACCGAGTTCAAAATTCGAACTCGGTTTTCTTTTTATTTTTATCTTAGCCTACAAGACCTGAACGTTCAATACCTTGAACAAGATATTTCTGACAGAACAGATATAAAACAATCAACGGAGCGATAATAAGCATACCCGCGGTATTTTGAATAACGTTCCTGTAAAGAGACCAACCGGCAAATTTGTCATACTGACTCAGTGTACGAGGCGGTGACAGATAAACGTCCGGCATAAGATAGAACTCTGAGCCTTTCGTCCAGAACATTCCCGTATAGAACTCATCAGTCCACTGCCATGAGAACGAGAAGAGGAATACTGTTATCATCATGGGAATTGAGAGAGGAAGGATTATCTGGAAGAAGGTACGGAATACACCTGAACCGTCAACATAGGCTGACTCTTCAAGCTCATCGGGAACGCCCTTAAAGAACTGCCTCATAAGATAGATATAAAGACCGTTCTTAAAAGCAAGACCGCATATCGACAATATGATAAGAGGCCACATTGTATCCACAAGCTCTAAGGAATCACCAAAGATCAATGCAATCGGTCCCTTATATCCCCATGCTTGAACCGTCAGAATATCGAAGTTAACGAAGTGATCCTGGAAGGCAAGCTTCAAGGTTCTGTGAGGAATAATCATAGAAATGACAACTACTATCATTATAAGCGAATTACCCTTGAACTTAAACTTTGCAAGTCCGTAGCCTATAAGGCAGGCAACGAGAGTTTGAATGAGCGCGCAAAGCAACGAAAGAAGCGCGGTGTTCCAAAGAGCCTCAAAGTAATGGTTTTCGATTATAATATACTTGTAAGTGTCAAGTGTAAAATGCTTAGGAATAAGCGATACAGTTGCATCGATAACATCTTCCTTTGTCATGAATGAACCTGCAATTCTTGCAAAGAAAGGATAAAGAATTACGTAAGAAACACCAAGCATCATAATAAATCTGAAGATGTTTATGATAACTGTGATCCATGTATGCGAGGACTTAAGCTTACTTAGCATTCTTTCTTTCAAGGAGAGCTTACCTTCGTAGTCAACATGTATTGAATTTTTGGTTTCTTTTACTGTATAAGCATTGTTTTCCATGTTAATCTACCTCCTTAATCTCTTCTTTGATAGAATATAAACGTAGAAGCAATTGCCGCAACCGCTGCTATGATAAGCATAATGATCACGAAATATATCCATGACATTGCCGTAGCGCTATACGGATCTGCTCCATATGCGGTATTGATATACTTTATCATAATATTCTGCGAACGTGTAAACGCGTCGATTATCGTATAAACAGTGTTTACAAGTATCATGGGCGAGATCATCGGGAAGGTTACCTTCCAGAAGGTTTCCCATCCTGTTGCACCGTCTATACGGCATGCTTCGTAAATCGACGGAGATATCGACTGAAGTCCTGCAAGGAATATCAACATCTGAACACCGGAGTAGTTTATGATGTTATAAACGTTGTTAACAAGATCAACAACGTATGCAACAAGCTCTCCGCCAACCTGCATATTCGCAAACAGCTTTTCTACGTCAAGAGTTGATATGATCTGACTTGTGGTGTTTGAGCCTGAACCGTCATCAATACCATCCTGCGAAACGCCTGACATAATATCACCTGCGTTAATTGTTTCCATAATACCTGTTGAAACAATAACGGGAAGGAAGAATATTGCACGGAATGCCGCGCGACCAAGCATTTTCTGGTTAAGAACTACCGCTATAAACAGCGAGAATATTATAACCGCAGGAACTTCAAATATAAGCTGCTGAATACCTGCAACAAGATTTGTTACAAATGTAGAGTTATTTGTAAATGCTTCAATATAATACTTAAATCCTATAAATTCATACGTTGTCGGATTGGTCTTATATATCGGCTTACTCATACTGAACCATATTGAGTCAAGCAGAATAGGAAGATAGATAAAGAGCACTCCAATGATAAAAGGAAGAACAAAGGCATATCCTGCACGAGCTTTTCTTGCATCAAGCGAAACCTTTTTGCGAGGCTTGAGAAGACCGTCATTGCCAAGCTCGCCTGAATCTATAACGGGAGCTGAAACACCGAGTCCTTCAGATGCATTAATATTTTCACTCATTACTCATTACCTCCTTCTGCTTTTATAGTTTGATACTCATATTTGCCAAGAGTATAAATTTTTCCTCCAAGGTTAACGTCTACCGAGTAAATATTGTAGTTAAGTATGAACATTGTTCCGTCGGAATAGGTTACAAGCACTATATTACCGATATCGCTTGTATAGTTAGTGTACTTGTAATCACTGCTGTCATCTGTTGCAAAAGAGTCGGTAACAAATGAATATTCGGATTCATAGCTGATAGCATCAATAGTGACTGCCTTCTCATTAACTCCACCGTTTCCGTTATATTCATTTTCATATTTAGCTGCGACTTCGTCAAGGGATACACGTAGTAGCTCCCAGATTTCATCGGGGAGATTTATTCTCTGAGCCGTTTCATCATAAACGCAGTTAATTTCCTGAGCAAACCATTTAAGAAGCTTTTCGGTGTCAACGTTCACCTTAAGCGCGCATCCCCATTGCTCTGAGGACTGCTTAAGTGCTTCATACTCATCGTGAACACGAGCGGAAATCAAAGCATCAAGCTCTTCAACGAATTCAGCTATAAGAAGTTTATAGTTCTCTTCCCATTCGGCAACTTCTATAACACGCTCGCCCTTAATAATTCTATGATCTGTTATCTTGCATTTCTGAAGACCGCCGATAGCACTGTTCAGCTCGCTATACGTAATAAGGATATTATCATGCCATGTGCTGTAATCTACTCCGTAGTATTCACTAAGGAGCTCGTCTTCCTTCATGTGTCCTATATTGTCACTCTGGAAAGCAAGTATATAGTAGAGCGATGCGCCAGATTCGATAGCACGAAGTATATCGTAAGCTGTTGTACCTGAATAGTTTATCGGAGTTCCTGTATAATTTACAGAGCCGTGAAGTACCATGCCTACAAACGGAACAGTATAAGATGAGTATGCAAGATGGCTCGAATCAATATTTGCATTGAGAATATGATCTGCATATTTAAGTGAGTAAGCATTTCCCTTATCAAGCATAATATCAAGGTTATCTGTGCCTGACATTTTTTCAAGAACAGCAGTTACATAACCTTCAGCCTCATCGCGGTTGACAGGCTGCTTTTTATCAAAGTTAGAGTTCAAATCAGAACCGAGAGTAGATACCGAAATAGCACTGATTTCATATTTCGAGTACTTCTTGATGAATTTAGAGTAAAGCTCCTCAAATGATTCCGGATTTACAACAAGTGAATAAAAGCTTTCATATTCCTGAAGAACGGAATTGTAAGATTGCTTCGATGCATAACGGTTATCAACCATTCGCGAAACATTGCCTTTAATTCTGATACCGTCGGATGCCGAGGTATTGTTTATGTATGAAAAATCGAAATCGGGATATATGCCGAAGTTTGAGCCTTCTTTAGCGGATACAGATTCCGCCGTTTCAAGAAGGTTTCTAAGGCCCTTCTTTCCGCCACAGGCTCTGCTCCACTTGATCTTTGTGGGATAGGTGGAATAAAGACCGCCGTTAGCAAAACCGGTAAGACGGAAATTAATGTTGGTTATATTCTGTATCTGCGAAACAAGATCTCTGCAATCTTGAGCGGCAGCAGCATACTGAAGCTTTTCGTATTCTTCAGTTGACTCCGCGGCAAGCTTATCATACTCAGCAGCCTTCGCGGTATATATCTCTACTGCGCCCGAAAGCTCTTCATAGATAGTAGCTATATCCTCAAACTTTGTAAGAGGAATAGAAGTTTCTACAGGGAATGTAAGAATTTTCTTAACGATATCCATTGCTCCGAGAACTTCTATATAGAGAGGCATATCATCTGTTACCGTTTCAAGAGCGGAAAGCGTACCGTTTGCGTAAAGATAATCGCGGTAGTAGTTTACCATACCCATATAAGAAGAAACGTATCCCGATTTAACAGTATTATCAACCTTCTCATCTGTAAGCATAGCGTATCTTGTTACGTAAGATCCGTTATATTTCGATTCGGAAACTATTTTGTAAGAAACAGCACCTCCGACAGAAACTGTCTCGGAGAGGTCGTACTCATCAGCAGGGTAAGGAGTGTATGAGCAATATACATGACCAAATCTGTAAGTCAAACCGCCCATCACGAATTCGAGATTTGCAAGAGATGCTCCCTCTTCGATTATAGCGAAGTAACCGTTGGTTACTCTTTCAACGCCGTATGCAAGTGATGTGCTGGCGTTCGCATCATCCTCGGTAACAAGACCGAAGACAGGCATTGTTATCTGCTCTCTATGCTCGCCCGTTATATTGGAATAACAGTAATCTGTTCCGTATACGGTTGCAGTAACGTGAGGCCTGCTTGATGCAAAATCCTCAAACTCCGAAACAGCTCCGCTTCCGTCAGGATAGAAGATGTATCCCTCCTCATTAAGATCGCCAGCACCAAAGTAAGGAAGCACAGAAACCGAATCAAGCGTATATACGGTTTCATCAAATGAAATCGAGCTTGCGGGAAGACGAACGCAGAGGCTTCCATCGCTATTGAAGCTATATTCAAGTGAACATGTGAAAACAGGCTTTTGCTGAGTTTTATCAACATATCCAAGCTCTTCCTCATCCTCAAGCATTTCTGACAAGGTATATGAGCCGCAATATTTACGGAAAAGATTCGATGCCTGACTCTTAACCGCATTGTCTTCTATCTTTCTAAGCTCATAAACAGGTATGCCATAAACATCACTGGAAGTTTTAAGCGTGTAGTACGCCATTATTGTATTAATGTCCGTATGCAAAGCGCTGATGGCTTTATATCCTGCCGAGTTTTCAGGCAATTTCGAATATACGGTTTTCATTGCTGAGAGATATTTTCTCATGCCTGAGATGTAAAGATATCCATCCTTGTAGAGCTGAGAACTATATTCTTCATACTCAAACGGATTATATTCGCCGTTATAATCCGCACCGGCACAATGCTCTTCCATAAGAGAGCAGAGCTCCTGAAGCATCGGAACAAGTATCATTTCTTCGTACTTCTCTGCTTTAAGCACTCCGGGGAGAAGATATCTAACCGTAGTATCGCCGAGAGTGTAGTTTACTCTTATACCGCTGCTTATGTATTCGGTAGTGATTTGACCGCGCTCAGCAGCCCACTCTGATGAACTGTAAACATTGGGCGTACTCGTTGCAATAACAGAGAAATTAATATTAAGCTGGCTTAACAGTTCTCTGTTTGTCTTCTCTGAGTTAGCGGTATAATACCATGGATTACTTGTAAGTATCTGACCTGTAACTCTGTTTTGATAATAAAGAACTCCTGTATATGCATTTACATATATAGCATATTTTCCATCAGCGGATACGAGAGGTCTCAAATATCCAAGAGAATTTTCGTATATCAGCATTTCTTCCGCTGTTTTGAAGTTATACGTGGTATATACCTCAGTTACATACGCGGAAACATCATCAGGTGAATTCAAAGAATTCTCTGTGTTTGCGATATATGCCGCATCAGCTTTAGTTGGAAACAGCACGAAAATGGAGCTGAACACCATAACGAGAGCTAAAGCAGACGATAATATTTTATTAAGTTTCATTCTATTTACCTCCTGCTCTAAGCTCGGTTTGCGATTTCTGTTATTATGGACATTACGAACATTACCATCTTAGCAAGAAGGCTTGAGAACAGTATTGCAACGAACATAATTACTACCATCGCAACTATTGTACAAATAACGATAAGAAGGTTCTTTGAAAGTGCGTAATCGTGAATTACGAGAGTTCCGAAGAACAGAAGGAATGCAACCCAGATATAACCAAACGTTACAAGAAGGTTAACCATAGAGCCTTCGGAAGCTGTAAGAACATTCGTAAGAACCGTAGAAATAATTACAAGAAGAGGAAGGGGCGTGAGAGAATACGTAGTAGCAATGAAGATATCCTTAAAGCTTCCTTCACCTTCAAAGAGCGTTGTCAAACACCAGTTGCCTACACACCAAAGGAGTACGGGAACACAAATAGCAGCTACCTGAACAAAAATGGTAATGTAGTTATCTCTGGGATTGAAGATATATCCGCGACCTACGGACTGATAGAAGAACGCGATTATTGTTACTGCCATAATTGTCAGACCGCCTCTTACAGAGCCACGCTTTTCATGCTTAAGATCCCAGAATCCGTCAAACGGATGCATCCATACATGGAATGCGTAAAGAAGCTCTTCAAGATAAGTCTTCTTTCCGACCTTAAGAGATACTGCTTTGTTCTTCTTCTTTGCCCAACCAAGGAATTTAACAAATCCTACGACAAGAGCAATCACAAGAATGATAATGGGAATGAGCCATCCTTTGCCAAGGAAATCTTTACGGGTTTCCGCAAATGCCTCGGAATACTGCTCGGTTTCATATGCCATAGACAGCATTTCCATAGCGCCTTCATAATCACCTTGGCTGTAAAGAGCTTTACCGATACCGATATAAGCTAAGTCAAAGTTGTTGTTCTTTGTAAGAACTGCCTGCCAATAGGTTATAGACTCACTGTATTTATGCTCGTTCTGGTTGCGAAGAGCTGCCATGATAGTATCACAATACTCTGTTGGTGAATATACCGTAATACGATATCCTAGAGTTGAATTATCAAGAGCAAGAAGGTAATTCGTACCGTCAACATAATGATATGTGATGGCAACCATATTAAAGCCCTGACCAAGCTGGCTACCTACGTTACTGAACTTACCGCCGTCGCCAAATGCAAACAGAAGGTTACCGTTCTGGTCATAGGTGAATATACGGGAACGGTGATTATCAAGAATAGACCATGAGCCCTCTTGACCGACAGCAACGACGACAATGCTTGAAACACCTGCATTGCTTCCGTTGACCGCAACCTCTCCGCCCGGATCAAAGAATCCGTTACGCTTCATTATCTCATCGCCTGCAGAGTTAAGCTTTTTAACAGGCGAATACGTAGCAGACTTTGATTTAATAGCAGCAGCTTGCTTCAATTGGTCAAGCTTATTGTTCGTTATATAAACGAAACCGTCTTCATCAATGGTGATATTGTTATAAGAAACAGAAACGTTAGATGCCTGGCTGGCTCTTTGCTCCGGACTTTGGAATCTTCTCCAAATCATCTGAATAATAGAGTACGTAGCGCGCTGAGCACCGATAAATCCTGTAAAGTCACCGTCGCTTGACATTACGATAACGCCTTCATAACAAGACTTAGATACTACGAAAATTCTTCCGTATTGGTCTACAGCTATCGAAGTAGGTGAAAACGCCTCCGACGAAAGAAGAGCAGACTCAGGTTTGTTAAGCGTCTTTACATAAGAGTATCCGTTCACTCTGTCAAATACTACGATTCTTGAGTTACCCGTATCGCATACGTAAACGAGGCCGTCTCTTGCAAATACGCCTTGAGGAGCAGACAATTTCTGTTCTCTGCCATATTCATCGACGTATTTGTCAATAGTAGCGATATAGGAGTAATACTTGTTAAGCACAACTATTCTGTTATTTGCTGTATCCGCTATGTAAACATTGGAAACTTCATCAGTCTCTAAGTCGGATACTTCATTACCAAGGGATACTTTAAGACCCATATCGTTAGAATCTACAACGATATTGGGATCATAGGCGGTAGGCGACATAAGAGGCTCACCGTCTATTGAATAGGTATACGTATCATAAGCACTGTATGCCGAGGAATAAACGGTTCCGAAGAGCATCACGAGTACCAATGAAAGAATCAAAATCTTTGCAATTTTACTTTTCATTTTGCCCTCCTTAATCCTTCATACCCGAAGATCCCATCGTTTCGATAATCTGGCTCTGGTTAAGCACGAATACCAAAATAGGAACGAGCATCATAACAACCGTAGATGCAGCGCCTGCACCTGAACGTGCAATACCACCCGAAAGAATCTGAGAAATCGCGTAGTTGAAGGTTTTTAATTCCTCTGAATGAATGTAAATGGATGAGCCTGTGTTCCAAAGGTTCTTGAAGCACTCAATAATAAGAGTCAACCATGCGGGTTTAACCATGGGCATTGCGATAATCAAATAAGTTCTGAACTCGCTTGCTCCGTCAAGACGCGCAGACTCAAGAACAGTATCAGGAACCGATGTCTCCATAAACTGCTTCATAAGGTAAAGACCTATCGTCGTTGCCATAGACGGAACTATAATAGCAAGATAGGAATCTATCCAACCGAATGCGGAAAGAATGATGAAGTGCGTTACCTGGTTAACTGTGGAGTGGAACATAAGAGATGCAACTATGATTTTGAATATGGCATTTCTTCCGGGGAAACGAAGCTTAGCCAATGAATAAGCAGCCATAGATGCAAATATAAGGTTACCTACAGTACCGCAAAGAGTGATGAACACAGTGTTGAAAATATATCTTGAGAACGGTACCCAAGAGTCACCCATGAGTGTAAACAAATCTGAGAAGTTCTCAAGAGTCGGCTTCATAACGTAAAACTTAGGTGGGAACATGAAGAGCTCATCGAGAGGCTTCAAGGATTGAACTATAACGTAGTACATGGGCAGGAACATGAACAGACCGAAAATCGTAAGCAATATGGTTATACCCACATCGCCTCCGGCTGAACGGTTTAAAACGACTCGGTGGCCTCTGGTTCTTAATTTTTTCGCCATATCACTCACCTACCTTCGAAAGGGCCTTCTTAATAATGTTATTTGAAGCGTACATTATTACAAATAAGACCACGGCTATTGCGGAAGCATAACCTATTTCATAACGCGCACCGCCATAGTCATCAAGATGGTGCATTATTGTATGCGCTGCATAGTCGACCGACGGGAATCCGCAAAGTGCGGTAACTACCGATCCGAAGACGAAAGAGTTGGTAATAGCAAGAACCGCACCGAACATCATCTGAGGACGCATGGTAGGAAGGGTTATGTACCAAAGCTCCTGCCAACGGTTTTTGATACCGTCAACCGCAGCCGCTTCGTAAAGAGAACGGTCAATAGTCTGGAATCCTGCTATGAAGGACAGGAACGCAGTACCAAGAGACGTCCAAAGAGCAACTACTATACAAAGAGGCATTACGTAATCCGCATCCTCAAACCACAACACAGCCTCGGATATAATTCCAAGGTCAATAAGAGTTGCGTTTACCCAACCGTACGAGTCGGACGAGAAGAGCGTCTTCCATATAAGGTATACGTTACCTGATATCGAAGGAGCATAGAATATAAGAGTTACTACAGCACGAAGCTTGGGGGGAAGCTCGTTTATGAACCACGCGATAAGCAGCGAAAGAAGGTATGATACAGGACCTGTTATTGCCGCGAATATCAACGTGTTCTGACAAGCGAGAAGGAATATATCGTCATCAAAGAATAGACGGGTAAAGTTGTCGATTCCCACAAGATGGGGCATCTGCAACATGTTAAAGTCCGTAAAACTCAAAATCATCGAAAGGAAAACCGGAAGAATGGTAAAGATGATGAACAAAAGGAAGAACGGTGCAAGCATGAAATATGCCGTCTTATTGTTTTTCATCTCTTCCCAGGTCCAACGGAGCTTCGACACTTCAGAGCGTTTTACAGGACGAGTTGTCTCTGCATTAGTCTGTGACATTTATGTATCTCCTTATAAAATCTCGAATTATTACACTATTCAATCGGTAAAGGATCGCCGATCTCAAGATTAAACTCAAGTCTCTTGCGCTCAATCTCGGCATTAATATCGTCGATGTATCCCGTCATAGCGTCAATCGGATCCGCACCGTCGTTTACAACGTCAAGGAATGCAAACTTGGTATATCTGCCTATAATATAAGATCCGGGGTAGTTAACTATGGAAGAAAGAGAACTCATCTGCTCCATGATAGCCGCCTTTTCGCTCGCGGTCCATGAAAGGTCGTTAAGAGCCTTAAGGTTAGCAGATTCATACTTAGCCGAAGGTCCGATTAGCGCAACCATTCTGTTACCGTACTCGGACTGAACCTTTGCACTGGTTTCCCACTGCATAAACTGCCATGCGGCAAGTACGTCATCACAACCGTGAAGCATTACCGTTGCTCCGATACCTGCAAGAGAGTCATAGTTGAATATCTTGTTGCCTTCAGCATCAAGCTTGTAATTACCGTCGGAGTCAAGCACGTAGCTTCCGGGAAGCGAGGTAAACTCCCAAAGACCGGATATTTCGGTAGCATATACAACAAGCTGGTTGTATATTCCTGCATAATCACCGATAATTATGGGCATTTCACCCGTTCTGAAACGGTTAGCCGCATCATAGCTTACAGGGAATGAATAGTCACTGTACAAACGGCAGACATAGTCAAATGCCTCAAGAGCAATCGTTGAATCAAGGTCTACCTTTGATCCGGCATAGTCTTCATTATCGGTATATTTCCACATGTTACCGCCCTTCTGATAAATCATAAAGTCGATAGCGGAGATATAGTTTACACCAATAGACATATTGTTTGACTGAAGCACAGGCAGAAGAGAAAGGAGCTCATCCCATGATTCGGGAACCTCTTCTCCAAGCTCCGCAAGAACGTCCATACGATAGAACATCATAGCAAAGCTCATAGTCTGCGGAATACCGTACGTAGTTCCGAGAAGTCTTATGGTATCCATAGCTGCCGGTGCGAAATTATCCGCGATTACATCTTCAAAGGAGTTGGATACGAACGAGAGTCCGTCTTCACCCTTATATTCTGTTGTAGGCTCAAGATAATTTCCGTCAGCGTCTTTATATGTATAATAAGTGGAAGAAAAAATTTCGTTGTATTTACTGTATTTGCTGTCCTCGGAGTAAGTACCGCTTACACCCATAACAGCGTCTCTTATAGCATAATTGATTACGTCCGAAGCACCAAGTCCCATATAAACGTCAGGACCCTTGCCCGAAAGAATTGAGGGAAGAAGCGTTCCGCCCGTTACCAGCTTTAATGTTACCGCAACACCTGTGGAGCTGGTAAAGCTTCCGTCAGCGTCGATAAGAGAACGCCAGATCTGAGACTGATCGCGTCCTGTAGCGAGCCATACGTCTACACTCTTTGTGGTTTCGTCAGGCTTTTCCTCAAGACCCATCAAGTCGTAGTCAACTATGAAGGAATAGAAGAAGGAGCTTATTTCAAATCCTACTGACTTAAAGAAGC
Organism: Eubacteriales bacterium; assembly: GCA_045644805.1. GTDB lineage: Bacteria > Bacillota > Clostridia > Oscillospirales > CAG-272 > UBA1740. Next base: position 54,126 of record JAZRHO010000026.1, read on the forward strand.
CTGCTTTTGCTCTTGGAATATCCTTTTCATTCGAGTCCGATGCGCAAATGTAAATAGAGTCCACGAGCATTGAGCTTGTCTTGGAATTATTTATCCACGTACCGAGAGTACCGAGATAAGACTTAAGTGTTGACATATTTGCCGCGATATAAATACCTTCGTCTGATCCCATCTTATCAAGAAGAATCGCTATTGTTTCAAGCGTTGCGGTATGAGAGCCCGCGCCTTCGCTGCAAAGGCTGTCAAGCTCATCCTTAACCTTCATAAGCTCTTTAGCCTGCAAAAGAAGCTCGTAAAGAACCTCAGGCATTATTCCGCGGAAATCATAATCACGGTATTCATCGGGATCGTTACCCGTAAGCTGGAGTATCTTAAGGTAACAATCGTTTATCTTGTTCATTGAGTTCTCGACTCTCTGAATAAGCTCTTTAAGGCTTCCGAGAGAGCACTCGAGATAAATCGTATACTCTTCTCCTTCCTCGAAGTAGAACTCAAATGCATCGTGATTTGCATCGGTAATATAAGTAGACTGCCAATTCTTGTCGTATTTGAATTCGGCACTGTACGCATCCTTGAACGGAACCACCGGAGAATCTCCGTAATCTCCGCCCGAAAGCTTAATCGTACGGCAAACGTACATACCCTGAAGAGCCGTCTGCTTGTATCTCATGCCTATCTTGTAGAAGCCGGACTGATTTACCGTGAAATTGTACGCAGCCCACTGTCCTACGGTATTATAGCTGTTCTCGCCTATTACGTTGTAAAGCTGAGATTTTGAAATGGAGGGATAAGTTTCTGCCGATGAGTTATCATTCGTAGCATAAACAGAGGAGTCTGATACGTAATCAGGGAATTCAGCCTCAATTCTGATAGGAGCTACATCTTCCTTCGATACGGAAGTATCACCGTATTTTGCTTTTGCATCGGCAATGTACTGCTCATAGGATTTGAGCGCCGTCAAATCGGAATTGCTTACCGGAACAAGCTCCACAGACGCAATTATCATAGGCTCTCTTATTGCTTCAAGGGTAATTGTACGAGTACCGTTGAGCATATAGAAACAGAAGTAGCTGTGATAATCTTCGCCGATCTGATAGCCGGTATAATAACCTGTGTTATCCTGGCAATAATATGTGTTCCACTCCGGAACCTGAACTGCTTCCGGTGCCATCGAGTTACCGTTGATATCCTGCTTTATTCTGTGCTTTGTAACCGTTTTCTTTCCGTCCTTAACGACGGTAACAATTTTATATGAGCCGGCTTCCTCGCCATCCTTTTCTTTACCTGTGGCAATATGCTCATACTTCACGTCGTAAGAATCAGGCTCTCCGGGAACGTCAGTAGTATCAACGCTTACTACATCATTGTATTCCCATGCCTTTGTAAACTCAAGGCTTCCTGCCTCGGAGAAAGGAAGCGTGCCGTCGATGAGAAGCTTTCTCTCGATTGAGCTTATACTGCTCTCGGCGGTATCGCAGCTATAATAAACAATTTTGATGTAGTAAAGACCCACATCTTCCTCATCCAGAGTTACGGTCCATGTAGCCTTTCCGGATGCAGATATGTAAAGAGCGTTAGCTTTAACACTATCGTCAGCCTCGTTATAGGCCTTCCATGCCTCTCCGTTAAGTTCACACAGAGAGCTGTCCTTAACGTATTCAACACCTGTTGTGTAATCCTTGTTCCACACGATGTCTAACGTATGGACCTTGGATCCCTTCCCTGCATCAGCATAGTCAGCGATATAATCCGCATAAGTAGTCGCTCCTACAAGAGACTCCATCTCTTCAAGAGTAGCAGCTGTACTATCAGGCTTTAGCTTTTCGCCATTCGCCGCAAATACGGAGACCGCAACTGCGCTGAACAAGGTTGCAACAGAAAGAACGAAGCATATCGCTTTCTGAAACAGTGACTTCTTCATGAAATAATTTCCTCCAAGAAATTTTTATTTCGCCCGCAACAGAACGCAATGCGGGCTTTTGATAACACAGATTATAGCATATTAATTTAAAAATGTCAAGGAATCTGTTTTTTAGCATTTTTGGCATATTTTATAAAAAAAATCATCTTTTTTTGGCAGCAAAACTTTTTTTATAAACTATAGTTTACACGCCATTCCTCCCTCTATTTCAAAAACAACAATTAAGTAAATCAAATTTACCAAAAACAGCGGTATTTTACCGAGTTTTTGCCCATTTTTTGCGTGTTTAGTAAATTTAGCTTACTTCGTTGATTGTGTTTTTAAGTTTTTTTATAAAAAAGGCGTTTTATGGCATCTGTTGTGAATATTGCACAACAAACTCCATGTTTTTTCTACGTTTACGACATTTTAAACTTAAAAGACACATTATGTGCCAAATTACTTAAATATTTTTTAAAACTCATCAAAAAACAGCCTATAAATGACCTTTTTTACGTCAAAATTCAGCTTTTAATAAAAAAAATCCGCGTGGCAGACTTCTAATCTCACCGACGCGAATTTTATTCTAATATTACAACAAAAAATCCATTACAAGCATTATGCAAAATCCTATTATAAGGGAGAATGTTGCTTCGCTTTCGACTCCGTGGGAATGAGTTTCGGGAATCATTTCATCGCTTATAACATAGAGCATAGTACCTCCGGCAAAGCTTAGTGCAAAAGGCAAAACAACCGATGCGACGCTTACGGCAAAATATCCTATCAAAGTACCTATAACCTCAACAAGCCCGGTCAATGAAGCGTAAAGGAAGGTCTTTCTTGGAGATATACCGCTAGCCAGCATCGGACTTATGATTATCATGCCCTCAGGAATATTTTGAAGAGCGATTCCTGCTGCTATTACCAAAGCCTCAGCGTCGTTCCCTGCTCCAAATCCTACTCCTGCCGCGATACCTTCCGGAAAATTATGAATGGCTATTGCAAGCACAAAAAGCATTACTTTATTGATTCGTTCCTTATTTTCGTGGGACTCTATATCATTTTCACTCATTTTATGCAAGTGCGGAACTAATTTATCTATAAGCTTCATACATATTGCCCCTACGGCAATTCCGGCAACGGTGATTATTATTCCGTATTTTCCTCCGTATTCAAGCGACGGAAGAATAAGCCCGAGCACGGCGGCAGCAAGCATTATGCCTGCTGCAAAGGCAAGAACGATATCACTGAACTTGTGAGAGATATTCCTAAATATGAAGCCGAAAAGCGCTCCTATTACAGTAGCGCCTCCCACGCCAATAGCAGTCAACAATACTATCTCCATAATTGTCTCCAATATATGACTTAACTTAATAGCAAGTTAAAATTCTTAAATGATTACTCTTATTACTTTATGAAAAAATTTTAATTTATGCCACTTTACGAATGTTAGGCGTAGCTATAATTTTTAGTTTTGCTTTATATATTCGGAAAGTCCTGATGAATAGAGCTTCTGAGAATCATTTGTATACCACATAGCCTCTACTCCTTCAATACCTTCGATGAGGGCAAGTCCCGATTCATAATTCATTGAAAAAAGAGCAGTAGACAGCGCATCGGCAAGTCCTGAGTCATCGCATAAAACAGAAACCGAAGTAAAATACACCGACGGATAGAGTGTATCCTTATCTATAATATGATGGTAGCTTACACCGTCTACATAATAATAACGTTGATAAGATCCGCTGGTAACAAACGCCTCACCGGAAAGGTTGATATACTCTATATATTCGTCGTATGCCTCATCATCAGGATTTTCAACACCTACAAGCCAAGGGGTGCCGTCAGGCTTTGAGCCTATTGTACGTATGTTACCGCCTACATTCAAGGTATATCCTTCAATGCCCAATGCTTCAAGCTCTTTTGCTATCATCTCCGCCGCATAGCCTTTTGCTATGGCACCGACGTCAAGCATCATGTCGGGATCTGAAATATAAACGGTTAGGTTTTCCTCATCAAGAATAAGATTGTTTATATCGGTATGCCCAGACGCCTTTAGCAATTTATCATAACTCGGTAAAGATGCCAACGAAACATTTGATTGTCCTCGTTCTCTATAATCATGCCAAATGGAAAGCACACTGCCCATAGCTATATTGGTCTCACCGTTTGTTATGGTATATACATCCTTTGCAAAAACCAGAAGATCCATTATACGCTTGTCCACTTTAAAGGTTTTATGCTCTCCGCCATAGGTAGCATTAATAGCGGCAAGATTTACCGTATCATCGTAAGTATTATAGATGTCATAAAGCTTGTGGTATTCAGAAAGTCTGCCAAAAACCAGATTCGCAATAGTTAAAAACTCATCTTCATTATCAGCATATCCTATAACAGTAGTGGCGGTGTCAAAGTAGTCAAGATATGTTTTTGTATACTTTTGTTTGCTTTTACCATTGTTGCATGCTGATAAAGAGAACAAAAGCACTAAAATCATCGAAAAAGAAATCATTCTTTTAAAAAGATTCATTTCTGTTTTTTCTCCTTGGAAAAACTAAAGAAGATGCCCAATAACCGAGTACATTCAAGAGAATTGCTGTTTATTTCTCTTACGGTGAATGGGCATCTTTATGAGACTGAATTTTATTCGGAAACCGTCGCAGCCTTTGAAGCCGCCTTTGACAAATTGCCTGCGTAAATAGTACATCCGGCAGTCTGAACATCTTCAACGGCATATCCGTAGTTAGCGCCTGACGATACTGTAAGCGCTGCGATTTCATCTGCGGTCTTGCCTTCGCATGCATTGTCGAACGCATCAACCTGAGCATACCACTCGGTCTTGCCTATCGAGCTCATGCCATAAGAATTCCCCTGTTCTCTCTTTGTCTTATACTCGGAATCGTTTCCTTCAACAGCACCGTCAGAGGTAACTTCAAGCTCAACCACGGCTTCATCTGTAAGACAAGCAGAAACCTTATCTCCGTTCATAACAGCCGCCGTAACAGTTGCCGTGAAGCTTGCCGAACCGTTTGTATCACCGTCGGCATCGGTTTCAGAGGAAGAAACCGCAACACCGAGATTAACGTCGGTATCCGAAAGCTTTACGGATTTGGTATTGGAAAACGCTTTTTCAATCGCATGTACGAAATCGGAAACGTAGATTGTACATCCTGCATTAATTACTTCTTCCGTTCCTCTATAGTCGGAAGCTACAAGTGCCTTTATTTCATTAAGATTCTTACCTACAGTAACAGAAGCAAACGAATCAGCCTGCTCATTCCACTCGTTTTTACCTGCGGCAGACATTCCGTAATCGCTACCGAGTGCTTGCTTTGTGGTCATTGCTTTAGAGATCGTACAAACACCTGCTGAAGTAACCTGAACGTCACCGTAGTATGATGAATCAAGCTCACAGTCAACTATCTTTCCGTCCGAATCAATAACAACAGCGGCAAAAGTATAAGTCACCGATGCTACACCGTCGGTATTACCATCCGCGTTTTCAACGTTCGCGCCGGTATAAATTCCAACACCTATTTCATAATCCTTTTCTCCGCAGGACACAAGTCCGAGAGAACAAACAAACAGTGCAGCTATGCACAAAAGGGTGATAATTTTTTTCATTTTTATTTCTCCTTATTTTTAATCGACTTTTACATATTTGAGCATCAAAGCTCCGCAAATTCCTACGAATATACCGCTTACAGTTCCGGTAACCGTAAGAATTATCATATAATAACCTATTTCTTTCGTTCCCAGAATCAGAATAGCCATAAGTATCTGCCCGAGGTTATGAAAAACTCCACCTCCTATGCTTACACCAACAGTAGAAAACAATTGAATTTTTTTCAAAATCAGCATAATAAGAAGGCTTAGAGCAGCACCTGCGGCACTGTATGCCAATGTCATAACATTTCCAAAAAGCAATGCCGATAAACAAAGGCGCAAAAAGGATACAATTACAGCATTCTTGATCCCAAAACTAAACAGAGTATAAATTATTATTATGTTTGCAAGTCCAAGCTTTATACCCGGAACGGCACTCCATATCGGAGGCAAAAGAAATTCAATATAGGAAAGTATCATCGCAACTGTGACTGATAATCCTAAAACTGTCAAACGTTTTGTGTTATTTCTCATAATTATACAAAGCCGTCCTATGATACTAGGTCAACATCGGATTCACTTACCTCTCCGATGATAGTCACAACTATTTTGTTTGGCAGACATACAATTGTCTCTCCGACATTTTTTGTTGCTCGGTGCTCCGAGCATATTCCGTCAGGGCATGAAGCCTCAGATATATAAGCCCTGCCGTCTTTTATAACGAGAATATTGAAATCCTCATCATTTTCTCCGCTTGTTATCCTAACGGTCATATCAGTATTCAGCGGATACATCCCTATCTGTTCACCGTCATAAGTTACACAAGCGTAAGCTCCCGTCTTAAGCGAAAGCTTAAATATCAGAAACGCAAATAAGGCTATAGCTAAAATGACGGCAGTAAGAATGATATCATTTTTTATTTTTTTCTTATTTTGCATCGAATCACTCAAAAAGCTCAATGCACTTGACAGGACAAACCTCTGCGCAAGCACCGCATTTTATGCACTTATTGTAATCTATTACGGAAAGATTATCCACTATTGTGATAGCACCTGAGGGACATTCTTTTTCGCATTTTCTGCAAGCAATACAACCGTTTTTACAGTTTTTACGAGTAAGCGCTCCGTTATCATGGCTTGAGCATGCTATTGCCACCTTGGCATCCTTAGGTATGATAGAAATAATTCCCTTAGGACATGTTTTAACACATTTTCCGCATCCTATGCAAGTATCGGGATTTACCCTCGCAAGATCATCTTTAATATAAATTGCATCAACGGGGCAGACCGATGCGCAGTCAAGGCAGCCGAGACAACCGTATTTGCAGGTATTCGGACCGCCGCACGCAAGACACATAGCCGCGCACGTGCGAAGCCCATCATATTCAGCCGCTTTTTCCGTAGCATCGGGAGTTCCGTTACAATGAACGTATGCTACAACGGGAACAGTCTCCTCCGCTTCCTTACCTAGAAGGACAGCGAGATCCTTTGCCACCTCAGAACCGCCGGGAATACAAAGATTACACTCGCATTCGCCTCTCGAAAGCGCTTCAGCATATCCGTCGCATCCCGTATATCCGCACGCTCCGCAATTTACACCGGGAAGATGCTCCCGAATTTCAATCTGAGTGTTATCAACCGCAACACTCATGTAATGAGATGCGAGTATGAGTATAACCGATGCAAGCACTCCTGTACCCAAGAGTACGGCAACCGCTAAAAGTATATCAATCATGAATTACACCTCCTTTAGGCAAAGAGGTTATCTACAATTCCGCCGAAGCCGAAAAAGGCAAGCGAAACAATAGATGCCGCAATAAGGGTTACCGGAAGACCTTTTAGAGCGTCGGGAATATCAGCACCCTCCATTCTCTTACGTACTCCCGAGAAGAGTACCATTGCAAGAAGGAATCCAAGGCCGCATCCAAGTGAATTTACCATTGATTCAAGGAAGTTATATCTATCGGTAATATTATTGATAGTTACACCAAGAACCGCGCAGTTCGTTGTGATAAGCGGAAGATATACACCAAGACTCTTATGAAGAGACGGAATGAATTTCTTTAAGACTATCTCAATAAACTGAACTAACGTCGCAATTACAAGAATAAAAACAATGGTTTGAAGATATCCGAGACCCGCAGGCTCAAGAATATAAGTCTGAATAGGCCATGTAGCCGCGGTTGCGACCAACATAACGAAGATAACCGAAATACCCATACCCGTCGCCTGGTCTATCTTTTTTGATACACCGAGGAATGGACATATGCCGAGGAAACGGCTGAGGACGTAGTTATCGACGAGCACAGAGCTCATAAGAATTATGACAAGACTTCTGAAAACATCCATCACTCAACTACCTCCTTACCTTCATTTTCTGCTGCGTTTTCTTTAAGGCATTCTTCCTTGCCGTTACAAGCAGATGCACAAGGACATCCCTCGCATGAGAACTCCTTCTTTCTGGGGGCCTTTCCTTTTGTAATAATGTTAACAATTGCTATCATAATACCAAATACGAAGAATCCGCCGGGAGCCTGAGTTAAGAATGATATTTTAAAAGGCTCGAGGAATGGAATAGCAATTCCGAAGAAGCTTGCGCTTCCTATAACCTCTCTTATCAGAGCCATCGAAAGAAGCGCTACTGTAAAGCCAAGCCCCATTCCTGCACCGTCAAGAACCGAATCCTTAACAGTATTTTTGTTGGCAAACATTTCAGCTCTTCCGAGAATAATACAGTTAACCGTTATAAGTGCAAGATATACACCGAGAAGCTCATAAAGGTCAGGAAGGAATGCATGCATCAGCATCTGAACTACCGTTACGAAGCCCGCAATTATTATGATATAACAAGGAATTCTCACGGTATCCGGAATAATTTTACGCAAAGATGAAATTGCCGCATTAGAACAAATAAGAACAAGCATAGCGGCAATACCCATTGCCAAAGCACCGGTAAGAGTCGTAGTCGTCGCAAGTGTAGGACAGGTTCCGAGAACAAGAACAAATACGGGATTTTCCTTAAGAATTCCCTTCAATAGAATGGAAAGCGAATTGTTGCTTTTATTTTCACTGTTATTCATTCACACAACCTCCTTACTTTCCGTTTTCTGCAGATTCGATAATGCTTATTGCCGCAAATACCTTACCAATGGCATCTTTGTATGCCGTGGTGGTTTTAGTTGCTCCGGCAACAATATCGACGTTTTTATAGCTTTCAGAATCCTTGCCGTTATACTGCGTATAATAATCGGGATCTGCACATATATCGCCTACGCCGGAAGTCTCATTTTGTTCAAGCGTCAACACAGAAATTATCTTGCCGTCAGCCGTAACGCTTACTTTTATTTTTATGGGCATTTTAGTAGGTGAATATTCGCTTTGAGCATCGTATCCCCTTGCCGTCACAACGACGATATAATTTCCGCTTACTGTCTTTTCGACCGATTGAATATATGAAGAAATTCCCGAATATGCGGTAATATCAACCGCCTCACTGGCTGTTCCGAGAACAGACGCAAGGGCATCAGCTATTCCGCTTGTATATTTGGATTCGGGATCGGTAATCGCATTGCCTTCTTCATCAAGTCCTGTTACAACGTTTACAACAGCACCGCTGTTATCAACGCCAACGTGTGCATCTCCGAAAACAAATACATAACCCGTTCCGTTTGTTGCCTTGTAAAGCTGATTCAAGTCTTCTATATACTCGGCAACGAAGACGTTTTCAAATGCCCCCTCTGCCGAAGGAAGAGCTTCATCAAGCTTGATTTCATCCTCTGTTCTGTTATCGTAGCTTCCGCCTCCGAAGATGATAGATGCGCCGATAGCATCCTTTGCAGCATTTTTATACGCGTCACTGGTTTTTGTTGCACCGGCAACTGCATCTACGGAATCCACTGTATCAAGGTTTTTACCTATAAGCCGTTCTCCGTAAGTCTTTTCAGCAGAAAGCGTTTCGTTACTGGAAAGGCATTCCGCTCCGACAACCTCTCCGGACGGAGAAATACCGAATATAACAATCATATCGCTTTTATAACCGGTAGTGTTGAGCTTCACGACGTATCCGCCGTCATTCGCGCGGTAAGCTTCGGTTACCGTTACAGGGATATTTTCATACGATTTTAAATCAACAGGCTCGAAGCTATCCGCATCGGGATAAACCTCGAAAAGAGCCGCCTGAGTAGCTTTTTTATCATTTTCTTCAATAATCGGAGCTGTTACAGCGTTAACTCCCGCTAGAACAAGCGCAAGAATTATGCAAATAACAGAAAGTACAAGTCCGCTTTTTAAATACTTATTCATTGACTTTACCTCCGAACGGTTTCCTTTCGGTAAGCCTGTCAATATAAGGCGTAAGAATATTCATAAGAAGTATTGCAAATGATACGCCTTCAGGATATACTCCGAAGAAACGTATAAGCACAGTTATAAGACCTGCACCTACACCGAATAGAATTTTGCCAAACGGCGTTATGGGAGTGGTGGAATAATCGGTCGCCATAAAGAACGCACCTATAAACAGACCCCCGGAAAGACACCATGCAAGCGCTGTTACAAAATCACCGCCCTCAAGAGCAAGTGTAAAGAGAAATGCCGTAAAAATGAAGCTAAGAGGCGCATAAGGTGTTATAACGCGTCTTGCAATAAGATAAACCGCACCAACAATTATAGCAAGGATACACACCTCACCGATAGCTCCTCCCTTAAGACCGAGGAACAAGTCAAGGAGCTTTACAGAGCCGCCATCATTAAGAGTAACAAGCGGTGTTGCTCCTGATACGGTATCAACAACGGTAGGATATGCCGCTGAAGCAACGCTGGTAAATGCGATGAGCATAAAAATGCGTCCTGTTATCGCAGGGTTTGCGAAATTCTGACCGATGCCTCCGAAGAAGCATTTTACACAAACTACAGCAAACACAGAACCTATTGCCGCCTGCCATAACGGAACATTTGCAGGAAGGTTAAGAGCAAGAAGCATGCCAGTAACCACTGCACTGAGGTCATCTATTGTATTCTGCTTTTTGGTAGCAAGACAGAATAAGTATTCCGAAAGCACGCTTGCCGCAACACATACTGCGATTACAGCAAGTGCACGCAGACCAAAGATTATTATGCCCGCAAGCGACGTCGGAGCAAGCGCTATGATAACGTCAAGCATTATCCCTCTTGTAGTTTTGGACGTACATATATGAGGAGCTTGGCTTATATGAAGTTTATCAGACATTTACAGAGCTCCTCCTTTTGATTCTTCTCTTTTGCTTTTTTCAGCAAGGTATTCGCGAAGCTTGGCTTTGGCAAGCTTATTCGTTTCAACAAGCGGCTTTGCGGCAGGGCAAATATACGAGCAGCAACCGCATTCCATACATATATCAACTCGAAGGCGCTTGAGCTCTTCCATATTTGCGCCTCGGTAGGCTCTCATATACGCAGCAGGATTAAGGCTCAAGGGGCAATGATTCGCGCATGCGCCGCAATGTATACAAGCTGTTTCCTTTTTTGCATGAGTATCGCTAGCTTTAAGCGCGAGAATCGCATTTGTATTTTTCATAACAGGAAGTTTCAGATCAACCACCGAGCTTCCCATCATAGGACCGCCCAGCAAAATGGTATATGGAGTTTCTGTAAGACCACCTGCAAATTCAAGAACCTCTTCGATTGGAGTTCCTATCGGAACACTTACGTTCATAGGCGATTTTACAGCGCCTCCGTCAACAGTAACACACTTGCGTACAAGCGGTATTCCCGTTTTTATATAGTTTCCTATTGCGGCTACGGTTGTACAGTTAGAAACAATAGCTCCAACATCAATAGGCAGCTTACCTGCGGGAATCACTTTACCCGTGGTATGGTAAACAATAACCTTCTCTGCACCCTGAGGATAAATACTGGGGAGAACCTTAACTTCAATAGACTGACTCTTTTCTGCCAGCGCTTTCATGCTGGAGATAGCGCCTTCCTTATTTGCTTCAACAGCTATGATTACCTTTTTAATATCAAGACACTTGCAGATATTCTCTATACCGAAGGAAATATCATCGACTCGGTCTATCATAGTTCTAGTATCGCTGGTGATATAAGGCTCACATTCTGCACCGT
>JAZRHO010000027.1:0-5664 GCA_045644805.1 Eubacteriales bacterium
GATGTACCGCATGCACGGCTTCGTTACCCGTGACGGCAATGGCAGAGCGCGCACAAATGCCTACATATCCGGCGAGAGCTCCGACGTGGGAGCGGATATCTTCGCGCGTGGCCTCTGTCTTCCCAGCGATAATAAAATGACTGCGGCTGACCAAGACCGTATAATCGACATAATAAAATCATGTTTCTGAGGTACATAAAATGAGATCGTTTCAGCTTTTTGTAAAAAGAGCGTTTGATATTATAGCGTCATTCACTCTTATCGTTTTGCTTATTGTAATTCCTGTTTTTATAGTCGTTCCTATTTTGATTCGCGTTACTTCCAAGGGTCCTGCGGTATTTACCCAGGATAGAGTTGGAAAGGATGGAAAAGTATTCAAAATATATAAATTCAGAACCATGCGTATTCCGGAGGATAGCCTTGACGAAAACGGAAATATGCTCCTTCCTAAGCAGCGTATAACCAAAATTGGTAAATTTTTAAGAAAAACCAGTATTGACGAGCTTATGCAGCTTTTTAACATTCTCGGTGGTTCTATGAGCTTTGTAGGTCCTCGTCCGACTCTTCCTAACCAAGTTGAAAAGTATACGGAGTACCACCATCAAAGACACAATATGCGTCCCGGTATTACCGGTTGGGCTCAGGTTAACGGCAGGAACAATTTGAACTGGTCGCAAAAAATCGAGTACGATATAGAGTACGTGAACAAATTTAGTCTTTGGTTTGACTTTAAAATTTTCTTTAAGACTATAGGTGTTGTTTTTAAGTCTCAAGGAATAGCATTCCGTGACGGAGATGCGAAGCTGACGTCTGCGGTTACAGAAGAAACCGTAAGCAATGAAAATGAAACTGTTGTTACAAAGTAAAGTAGGTGTAGGAGATTAAAGAATGACTAATTATGAAACGTTTCTCGAAAAAGTCAGAGCACTTGGGATGGATTACAAATGGGCAAAAATGTTTGTCAAAAAGCTTTCTGATGATGAAAAAGCTTTTCCTACAACCAAAGAAAAGGCTGAATGGGCTTTAAGAAGGGGATTTTATCCGGGAAGAGTGGAGCTTTATGGATTAACTGAAGAAAATTACAGAAACTATGTACCCGATTACAATTATTTTATGCTCCATCCATTAAATAATCATTTTTTAAAATGGCTCGATAAAACAACGCTTAAATACGTGCTCAATAGCAACGGATGCGAATCAACAATGCCTGATTATTATGTTTATGTTGAAAACGATGGTTCGTTTACTTATTTGATGGATGCTCCTGAGCATATTGAGAAAAATCAAGATTTTCTAATGAATCTTTTGAAGTACAAAGGCACACTTGCAATGAAGCCCAATTCAGGCACGTCCGGTGGACTTGGATTTATAAAGCTTGAACTCAAAAACGGAGAACTTTACGAAAACAACAAGCCGATAGAGATGAGCAGATTCATTGAAATCAGGGATTCAATGCGAAATTACATAATTACTGAATATTGCCATCAACATAGCGAACTTGCTAAAATTTGGCCAGACAGTGAATGTACACTCCGTGTAATAATGGCAAAGAATCCCAAAAAGGATTTGTATTCAAAAGCTACATGGTCTTGTGCTATATCTTTTGCAAGATTTGGCACATCTCTTAATGGAGGAGCAAGTAATTTGTCATCGGGGGGAATCGGAATAGGTTTTGATTTTGAAACCGGAAAATACGACAGTTTTGCTGTGCGGTATAGAAGATTTTGTTGTGATGGCAACTGGCTTTTGAGCAAGCACCCTGACACCAATGTCGTGTGGAATGGAAATTCTTTGCCCAATTGGTCTTTTGTAAGGGAACAAATTTTGCATGTTTGTGACCACATATCTTCACTTGATTATGTGGGATTAGATGTAATTATAACGCAAGATGGAATGAAACTTTGTGAAATAAATTCTCACCCTGCTATGGATTATGCACAGGTTTTATGCGGACCTACGTTAGCCAAAAAGGAGATAAGAGAATTTTTTGAACATAAAGGAATGTTCGATTACGATTGCAACGCGCTTTACAACTCTTACATAGAAAGCCAGGAATAATATTATGAAGAAGGGACTTGTTCTCTGCGGAGGAATTCCGCAGATAGCGCTTATAAACGAGCTAAAAGGTCGTGGAGTTTATACAATTCTTGCTGATATGAATGAAAACGTTGTGGCAAGACCGTACGCTGATAAATTTTACAAGGTTTCCGTGCTTGATATCGAGGGTGTAAAGCAGGTTGCGATTGACGAGAAGGTTGATTTTCTCATCACTGTCTGTGCAGACCAGGTACTTGAGGTCGTGGCGAAGATTTCAGAGGAGCTTGGACTTCCTTGGTATATCGACGCAGAAACGGCAGAGAACGTTTCCAAAAAATCTTACATGAAGAAAATCTTCTGGGAAAACGGTGTCCCTACCACAAAGTACGTGATACTTGATAAGTATGATTCCGAGAGCGTTAAGGATCTTAATTACCCTCTTATCGTTAAGCCTGTTGACGCATACAGCTCACGAGGTGTTTGCAAGGTTTTATGTGAAGAAGAGCTTAAGGAAGCGATTCTTGTAGCTACAGATATCAGCCGTACCAAAACTGCTATTGTTGAGGAATTTTTCGAGGGTGACGAAATCAGCGTTGATATATACGTTGAGGATGGCAAGGCTCACGTTCTTTGCCTTACAAATATTTACAAGATAGGCGAGGACGGAAAGTTTATAATCAACAGAAGCCGCATACCTGCAGACGTATCACGTGACATAGAAAATCAAATATCCGAAACTGTTCAGAAAATAGCGACTGCGTTTAATCTTAAAAACTGTCCTATGCTTGTCCAGCTTATTTCAAACGGTGAAAAAATATCCGTAATAGAATTTTGCGCAAGAACTGGCGGCGGTATAAAATTTCAGATGATAAAGAAATTTTCCGGATTCGATGTGGTTAAAGCTGTAGTTGACCTCACTCTTGGCGAGAAGCCTCACGTAGATGAAATAAAGAAAGCCGAGCATATAACGGTTAACGAGTTCGTGTATTGCTATCCCGGAACTCTTGAACGTACCGAAGGTCTTGATGCGCTTCGTGAGGAGGGTATAATCTATGATTATTCGCAGTTCAAACTGCCCGGCAGTGTATTCGGCGAAATAAAAGGCAGCGGCGACAGAGTTGCATTTTATGGCATAGAAGCCGATACAGAGGAAGAACTTAAAGAAAAGAGCAGGAAAGCAAACGAAAAAATCCGCGCTATAAGCACGGACGGAAAAGATATCATCAGGCACGATCTGATAGCTAAATTTTACTCTTAAAGGACTGGTAAAATGAACGTTTTATTCGTATCGATAAGCTCAATAGAGCACGTGAGTAAGCATTCTATATCTCTTGACCTCTTGCACGAATTTCAGAGAAACGGTCATAACGTGTACATAGTTGCGGCATTGCAAAAAAGAGATAATGGAGAAACAAATCTTGCCGAAGAGGCGGGATGCAAGGTTCTTCGTGTCAAGATAGGTAATAACAAAAAGACAGGTCCTATCCGTAAGGGTATAACCACAGTTACTATGCCCGGGAAATATATCAAGGCGATAAAGAAATATTTTTCCGATGTAAAGTTTGACCTTGTTATGTATCCCACTCCCCCTATTACATCTGCAAAGATAGTTAAGTTTGTAAAGAAGCGCGATAATGCCAAGTCGTATCTTCTTTTGAAGGATATCTTTCCGCAGAATGCAGTGGATATCGGAATGATGTCGAAAAGCGGTGTAAAGGGAATCCTTTACCGTTATTTCCGTAAGATAGAGAAGAAGCTTTATGCTCTTTCCGATAAGATGGGATGTATGTCTGAGGCGAATGTTAACTATGTATTAAAACATAATCCCGAAATTCCTGCTGAAAAGGTTGAGGTTTGTCCCAATTCAATAGAAATTCAGGATATGTCAATCTCTCGTGAGGATAGGGAAGAAATCCGAAAAAAATATGGCATACCACTTGATAAGAAGGTGTTTATCTACGGCGGAAACCTTGGAAAGCCGCAAGGAATACCATTTCTTATCGAATGTCTTAAGACTCAGGCGAAAAATAAAAATTCCTACTTCCTCGTAGTTGGTGATGGAACAGAGTATAAGAAGCTTGATGCCTTCTTTACAGAAACTGCCCCCGAGAATATGAAGCTTATGAAGAGGCTTCCCAAGGAAGATTATGACAGAATGGTTGCGGCATGTGATGTCGGAATGATATTCCTCGACCACAGATTTACAATTCCGAACTTCCCGTCAAGGCTACTTGCATACATGCAATCGGGTATTCCCACTCTTGCAGTAACCGATCCCAATACTGACGTCGGAATGGTAATCGAAAACGGCGGTTTTGGCTGGTGGTGCGAGAGTAATGATACCGAAGCTTTTTCTGCCAAGGTAACAGAAGCTGAAACTGCCGACTTTGAAAGAATGGCAGAAAACGCAAAGAAATATCTCGAAGAAAATTATACGGTAGAGAAAGCCTATAAAACTATAGAAAAAAGTCTTTTGGAGAAGATATGAAGGTTTTGATGATAAATTCTGTATGCGGTATAAGGAGTACGGGGCGTATTTGTGCAGATTTAGCCGAAGCTCTTGAAAGAGACGGCCGCACTTGTAAAATTGCATACGGAAGAGAAACTGTTCCCGAAAGGTATTCTAAATATGCAGTGCGGATCGGAACAAATTTTTCGGTAAAGTTAGATGCCTTGAAATCGCGCTTTTTTGATAACGCTGGATTTAATTCAAGAAGAGCTACAAAAAAGTTCTTAAAATGGGTTGAGGAATATGATCCGGATGTTATTCATCTTCATAATCTTCACGGGTATTATATAAATGTTAAATTGCTTTTTGAATATTTGAAACGCTCGGGTAAGAAAGTTATTTGGACGCTTCACGATTGTTGGTCTTTTACAGGACATTGTTCGCATTTTGTTAGTGCCGGTTGCGAAAAATGGAAAGAGCAATGTTATGATTGCCCTAAAAGTCATTTATATCCTAAAGCTTTCATTGATAGAAGCCGTTTTAATTATGAAAAAAAGAAAAAGATATTTTGCGCAGTTCCTAATTTAACCATTGTTACTCCGTCAAAATGGCTTGCTGATTTAGTAAAAGAATCCTTTTTAAGAGAATATAAAACCGTTGTGATAAACAACGGAATAGACCTAAATGTATTTAGGCCAACTGAAAGTAATTTCAGAAAAGAATATGGCTTAACAGATAAAAAAATAGTTTTAGGAGTTGCCAGTGCTTGGGGAAGAAATAAAGGACTTTACGACTTTATAAAGCTTTCGGAAATGCTAGATGAAAATTACAAAATCGTTTTGGTTGGTCTAAAGAAAGAGCAATTATCGGAGATGCCTAAAAACATAGTTTGTATTCAAAGAACTAATGATGCAACAGAGCTTGCGGCAATTTATACAGCGGCAGATGTTTTTGTCAATTCAACATACTCGGATACTTATCCTACCGTTAATTTGGAAGCTCAAGCTTGCGGCACACCGGTGATAACATACAGAACTGGCGGAAGCACCGAAAGTACAGATGAATCCTCGGTAGTAAAGCAGGGGGATATAGAAGCTCTTAAAGATAAAATTACCGCAGGTGATAGTGTATGTAAGAGTGGATTATTACTTGACAAAAACGAAATGCTAAAGAATTAT
>JAZRHO010000028.1:0-12367 GCA_045644805.1 Eubacteriales bacterium
GTAAACGATGGAAAAACTGGCAAGCATTATATCTCGATATTAAAACTTGTCAGGATTGCCGCAAAAAGCATGGTAAAATATACGATTTCAGCGAAGAACGTTATCAACCGGAGCATGAGCGTTGCAGATGTTCTATTATACAAATGCGAACAAAAGAGGTTGGAACTGCAACCGATAGAGGTTTTGATGGTGCTGACGCGTGGCTGTTATATCGTAATAGATTGCCGGATTATTACGTTACGAAAGAAGAAGCTATAGCAGCTGGTTGGGATAATAGACAAGGTAATCTGGCAGATGTCTGTCCGAACAAAATGATTGGTGGAAACCTATACGAAAATCGTCGTGGATTATTACCAGAAAGACAAGGCAGAATTTGGCGCGAAGCCGATTTTGATTTTATTGACGGGTACAGAAATAGCAAAAGAATTCTGTATTCTAACGATGGTTTAATATTCATTAGCTATGACCATGCTAAAACTTTTTATGAATTGGTGGAATGAGGTGATTAAATGTTAAAGACATATAAATATAGAGTGGATTTCTCGGAGATAAAATACTTCATTGAAATCCACGAGGTTCTTAAGCGCGATCTGGATTTTCCTGATTATTACAGCGGAACATTGGATGGTCTTTGGGATTGTTTGACTGATATGCTTGGCGGAATAAATTATATAGAAATACACGGATTTGATATTATAGAAAATAAATATCCCGAAGAGAGTAAGGAAATATATTCTATTTTACAAGAAACCAAACATGCCTATAGCGATAAATATTCAGATAGATTTTTTGTTACTATAGTTCACAGGGACGGAACTCGCGAAGAAATAAAATAATTAATAAAAGCAAGGGTTCAAATCCCGTAAGCAAAACGCCGAAAATATCTTTTTTATATCCCTTTCACAAAAAAATTTCTCGGACTCGTTCCGAGGATATTTTTTTACCTCTTCACTTTTCACTCTTCACTTTTCACTTTTCTCTCCCTCCGACGAGGAATTTTTTTGGAGGTAATAGGTAATAGTGAATAGTGAAAAGGTATTTGATGTAGCTTTTCGCTATGGCGAAAAGCATTTTTGTTTTAAGGTTGAAAAGTAATAGGTTTTATGGTATAATTAGTATATAAAGTTAATATGAGGTAAGGTTAAAATTTCACAAACCTCTAGCTTTTTCTTTCGGTATAATGTGTTTATCACCCGAAATGAGAACAGAAATGCCAAAAGCACACACATCGGAGAAACAACAAATATGAGAATCATTTTTGTTCGACACGGACATCCTAACTATAAAACAGACAGCCTTACCGAGCTCGGTCACGCTCAAGCAGAAGCTGCTGCCAATCGTCTCAAAGATGAGCGAATAAAAAAAATCTTTTCTTCATCCTGCGGTCGTGCTTATGAAACTGCCGAACACATCGCCGATTCCTTTGGTCTTGGAATCGAAAAATGCGACTTTATGCGGGAGCTTGGTTGGGGCTCGATAGATGGTAAACCTATCTTTCAAAACGGGCATCCTTGGTTTACAGCGGATGATATGGTTGCCAAAGGGCAACTCTTAATGGACGTCGAATGGGATGAACATAAACCGTTTTGTGAAAATAAAGTTGTTTCGTGTGTGCAACACGTTATTGAGGGGTTTGATCGCTGGCTTGCAACGCTTGGATATGAGAGGGACGGTCTTTATTACCGTGTGCTCAGCGGCAATGCGGATACCGTGGTAATGACAAGCCACGGTGGTTCTTCCAGCGCTGTTCTTGCTCACCTTTTCAACTTGCCGTTCCCTTTTGTTTGTGCATCAATAAAGCCTGATTTTACAGCAATCACAGTCGTATCATTTGGTGGCGAAGATGGAAGCCTGATTGCTCCAACGATTGAAATTTTGAACGACGCACGCCACATCGCAAACATTGAAGGTGATAAGGTCTATGATCAATAAGCGTTATCCGAATTGGCATGCCATGTTGATCGGTTTTGGTGAAAACAAAAAACATCTATTTTGTCAAGATAACGCAAAGAAAAAGCACATAGTCCTTTGATATAGTCCGATGCTTTTTTGAAAAACCTCTTGCAAATTGCGCAAAAACAATATATAATAAATAGCGTCAAACCGCTATGTGTTAAATGGCGCAAGTCCGATATTCGTCGGAGATGATTTTTACTCTTAAAAACGCTTATAGATACAAACGAAAGGATATGTTACATAATATGGAATCGAATCGCTACAACTCTATCCGCCCCGGTCAGGTCTGGCTGGACACCGAGGGCAAACGTATCCAAGCCCACGGCGGCTCGGTTATGTACTGGGACGGCGCCTACTATTGGTATGGCGAAAACAAGGAATTTACAGACCCCAAAAAAGGAATTTGGCATTGGGGCGTGAGGTGCTATAAGTCTACAGACCTCTACAACTGGGAGGACCTGGGGCTGATCATCCCCCCAAATACAGAGGATTCTACATCCTCAATCCATCCTACCTCTATGATGGACAGACCACACATTATATACAATCGGAAAACGAACAAGTTCGTTTGCTGGCTGAAAATTATGGAACGGGACGGCTCGCAGAGCGAGACTGTGCTGACCGCTGATCAGCTCACCGGCCCCTATACCATTGTTCGCGAAAAGCTCTATCCCTTGAATATGAGTGCAGGAGACTTCGATCTGGTAGTTGCTCCCGACGGTAAGGCATACTACTATTTTGAGCGAGTCCACTCCGAGACCATCTGCGCTGATCTGACTGAGGATTACACCGATGTGACCGGCTACTACTCCACCCATTTTCCTCGTATCCAACCGCCCTATGTGAGAGAAGCCACCGCGCATTTCCTGCGTAAGGGCAAGCACTATTTAATCACCTCAGGTACCACCAGCTATCTGCCTAATCCCTCCGAGTTGGCGATTGGCGACTCCTGGCATGGACCTTACACAGTGCTGGGTAATCCGCACCCTACCGATGAGAGCCGCACCTCCTTCCATAGTCAAGTTTCCAGCGTCTTCAAGGTTCCGGGTAAGAAGGATCTTTACATCGCCTGCGCTGACCGCTGGTTACCCCATCGCATGGAGGTTCCGTATTCTCTGTACGAGAAGGCCTATTTCGATGCTTTTTCAGAGGATGCTACTCCTGAAGAAAAGGCGGCGGCTCACCATATTATGACCACCATCGAGCAGCCAAACACCAAGGAAGCCGATTACGTTTGGCTCCCCTTCCGCTTCGACGGTGAGATGGCGTATCTCGACTGGCACGACGAGTGGCGGATCGAGGATTACGAATAAATGGTAAGCTCAGAAACATGTGTGTGATTTTGCGGACTGAGCTTCTGTAAAAAACGATACTTTTTCCTAAATCTAAAATTCCCCAAAAGGAGCCGCCTCAACCGAACGGTTGAGACAGCTCCCTTTTTTTAACACTCTACTGAATTTTCGGAATTTTTTAATTTTCTGTTGACAAAAACAATATTTCGTGATATGATGTATTATGTAATGGGAGGTATTGCATGGATATTCAGTTAAAACGAGGGCTTCTAGACATATGTGTATTAGCCGCTATCAAGAACGAAGATTCGTACGGTTACAAGATTATAAAAGACATGAAGCCGTATATTGAAATGTCGGAATCAACTCTGTACACGATACTTAAACGCTTAGAGCTTTCCGGGATGCTTACGGTACGCACATTAGAACACGGAGGAAGACTGCGAAAGTATTATCACATCACAAAAGCAGGACTCGGTCGCATTGAAGATTTCAAGGACGAATGGCGTGAGGTTATGTCGATTTATAAATTTGTAGTTAAGGAGGATTCTAAACGATGAATAAACAAGAATTTATTGCAAATCTCCGAAAAAAGCTTACCGGACTACCAAGGCAAGAACTTGAATCGCGTCTTAACTTCTATAAAGAATTGATTGATGACCGAATCGAAGAAGGGGTTTCGGAAAAAGAAGCTGTCGCTGCTATTGGCTCTGTCGAGAAAGTCGCATCTCAAATCAAAGAAGACTTTTCTATTACAACAATGCAAAATAAAAAAATAAAACAAACAAGGCAACTTAAAGCATGGGAAATCGTTCTCCTTGTCCTCGGCTCTCCGATATGGCTCTCTCTTTTGATTGCCGCTTTTGCGGTAGTTATTTCGGTATACGCAGTGCTGTGGTCGTTAATTATTTCTCTATGGGCGGTCTTTGCTTCGCTTGCATGCTGCGCTCCATGCGGCATACTGGTAGGTATTATTTATGCTTTTATCGGTAACACTTTTTTTGGAATAGCTTTAGTCGGTACAAGTGTTATCTGCGCAGGACTCTCAATATTTATGTTCTTTGGTTGCTTGGCGGCAACGAGGGGCGCTTGCCTGCTTATCAAAAAAATGGCATCGGGAATAAAAAATGTTTTTAAGAAGGAGATCGCATAATGAGTAAATCAATTAAAATATGGCTTACAGTAGCGGCTTTACTCGTCATCCTCGGTACGACGGTTTTGGCATTAACCGCTTGCTTGGTGGGTTGGGATTTCACAAGGCTGAGCTCCGAAAAACACGAAATCAATATTTATGACATAAATGAAGATTTCAGCAATATATCGATGGATACGGACACTGCCGATATTTTCTTTGTACCGTCCGATGACGGAAAATGCAAGGTTGTTTGTTATGAAAATGAAAAGGAGAAGCATTCCGTAAGCGTTCAAGACGGTACACTCATCATTGAATCGGTTGATCTCAGAGAATGGCATGAATATATCAATTTTAATTTTGAGACAATGAAGATAACAGTGTATCTTCCGAAAACAGAATACACCTCTCTTTTCATTAAGGCAAGCACCGGTGATATAGAGGTGATGAAGGATTTCAAGTTTGAAAATATCGATATTTCATTAGATACAGGCGATGTAAAAATGTTTTCCTCTGCAACCGAAACAGTAAAAATAGCGACGGATACGGGTGATATTCATATAGAAGGCCTCTCCGCAGGCTCGCTTGACCTCTCGGTTTCTACCGGCAAGGTAACTGCTTCTGACGTAAAGTGCGATGGTGATTTTAAGCTCGTCGTGTCAAGCGGTAAATCACGTCTTACCAACGTTACGTGCAAAATCCTCATATCAAATGGAAGCACCGGTGACATTTTCTTGAACAACGTTATAGCAGCTGAAAAGTTTTCTATTGAAAGAAGCACAGGAGACGTGACTTTTGACGGTTGCGACGCTGCCGAGATTTTTATACAAACAGATACGGGTGATGTTGAAGGAAGCTTGCTTTCCGAGAAGATTTTTATTACTGAAACCAGCACGGGAAAAATCAAAGTGCCGAGTTCAGTAACCGGAGGAAAGTGCGAAATCACCACAAGCACCGGAAACATCAAGATAAATGTAAAACAGTAATTATAAGATTTTACATTTGAAAAAGAACTCAAGTTAACTTCTACAAAACAAACAACCCGAAGCTCCGTTTGGCGTTTCGGGTTGTCGAAGTTATAATATATTTTTGTGTGTTTATTTAATGTTCGCTAATAATTTTTTGTCATTTATTTTACTATCTTTTCGGCAAAGAGAAAAACAATGTCTTCATAAAGTAGAAAAAACACGTATAAAAAACAAAAATACTACGATAAATAGACTATTTAAATTACAAAATCTATCCCCCTTGACTTTTAAAAATATTTATGATATATTTACTATGAACTCGATAACAAAAATATAGGAGTACCTTTATGAAAAATTATCTGAATCTTTTTGAAAGCAGCGTTTACGCTTTTGATGGCAAAGATAGCATCTTTGAAGAAAAAGACATAGGAATATGCGCGGATATTGCGTCAATGCTTACTCCCGAAAGCTCTGTTTGCGCCATGAAGGTGTTTCAGGGCTGTCCATATACAAATACCGCCTTTGATTTTGATATACGTATAGACGGAGAAAAAATAAAAAGTAAAAATTGGAAATGGCTTCCCTGCGCTATTTTGCGAACAGGCGCTACGACTACTATCGCCGTCAGCACTTTAACGGCTGTTATTCCTAAAATGAGAACTGTTGTACAAAAGGTTATCTGCACTAACCTGAAAGACGAAGATATTACAGCTCCGATAGCTATTATGTCTCGCGGCAAATCCAGAAAAGAACAAAGCTGGACGTTTTCCATTCCATCACCCACACCTACTCGAGGATTTAGCTCGAATCTGCCTCATGAAAATTATACATACGAAAACGGTATTCTTTCCTTGTCAGAGAACGGCGCGGCTTACAGAATAACATCGTCTCTTGAAAATCTGACATTCTTTGAAAGAGCTTATATTCTTGAATCTGAAATTTCTATTCCCAAAAACGGAGAATTTGTATTTTATGTTTCGGCTCACATGGGAGACGAAGAAAAAAGCCTAGAAGAGGCAAAATACACACAGAACAGATATGAAAAGTGCATTGAGGATTCCTTCGATTACCTGGAAACCGAAATCAAACGTATTCATGACAACCTTCCGAGACTCTCAAGCAGCTGCGCAGAGCTTGACAATCTTTATTACCGTTCGCTTGTAACCTACATGCTCTGCCGTTGGGAAAACCCGGAGCTTTGCGCTCAGCCTTATTACAGCACGGGAAGCATAAACGGTGCTTGTATGTGCTCTTATCTTTGGGATTATTGCGGCGGTCTTATGCTCCATCCTGTTTATGATTTTGAGGGCAATAAGGTTCAGCTCCGCGCATATCTCAGAAATGATCTTACAAAATCATATGCCCTCAACCCCGTAACGTCCGAGGGAGTAGGGCCTTGGTATCAGGTAAACCAAGAAAAAATCATCCTCATGGTTTATCATCACGTTCGTGCGACGATGGATAAGGATTTCCTCTTAGAGCGCGTTGGAGATAAAACCGTCATCGAATGGATGAAATATCACGCGTACGTTTGCGATGACCTTACACGAGACGTGGAGCTTTACGACTACGGAGTTGGCGGAGATCATCATCTTGAGCTTATGAATTGGGGTAACGGACCGTATAACGGAATTATGCCCGATCTTAATGCACGCCGTTACATGAACTATATGCGTGTTTATGAATTGACGTGTATCGCAGGTGAGCCCGACGAGCGTTTGCCCAAGCGTGCCGCGGCACTCAAAGAAAAGCTTAAGACTTTGTGGAATGATGATATAAAGTGGTACGATTTCATTGATGCAAACGGCAACAAGGACGTGCGCTATACGGTGCAGATGTTCAAATTCCTCGCAAGCGGAGTAATTGGTGAAAAGGAGCGCGAGGGTCTTGTTTCCCATCTTAACGATCGCGAATTCCTTTCAAAATTCGGACTTCACAGTCTCTCTAAGCTTGATCCTCAGTACGATCAAGATGACATAGATAACGGCGGCGGCGGAATTTGCACCCACTTTACAATGCAGATTTGCGCACAGCTTTATGAAACGGGATATGATAAAATCGCGACAGACATTTTGCGCCGTGTTTACTGGTGGGGTACTCGCATGCCTTACATGGGAGATTCCTGCGCAGCAAATCTTATTCTGAACAGGGAAAACACACCGCTTCAAGGTGACATAAGCTCGGTTTCTTGCGCGCAGATGATGTTCTTCTTTATTTTCGGTATAACACCTTCCTTTGACGGAAGTATCACCGTCCATCCTGTTAAACACCGTCCTGCGGAAAACATGAAGATTGAAAACGCGCGTCTTTGCGGAAAGGTATTTTCTGTTGAAATTTGCGGCGATGACTTCTCTGTTTCAATTGACGGCAAAACTCACAACGCAAAAATAGGTGAAACTATCCGTATATAAAAGCTTCGTTTTTATATAGATATTTTAACCAACATTTCAGAGGCTGTCTTTAACTAAGTTGTATTTTTTACAAGGCAGCCTTTGTATTGATTTTACGTATTTTTAATACAATTGTTTACAAAAAATCTTTTTTGATACTTGATTATTAGGAGTGTTTTATGAACTTTAATAACGTTTTAATATTTGGAGACAGCTATTCAACTTACGAAGGATATATTCCAAACGGTTATGAGGCTTATTACAGCAACGAAAAATATCCGGAGTCGGGTGTCAACGATGTTAAAAGCACCTGGTGGCATCAGCTCATCAGCGAAACCGACTCAAAACTCGTGCTTAACTCCAGTTGGTCCGGCACAACTATAGGCCATATAGGTTACAACGGTGAGGATTGCTCACAGACAAAATCGTTCATATACAGATTTCACGAACTGAAATCAAACGGATTCTTTGAGAAAAACAAAATAGACACCGTCTTTGTTTTTGGCGGTACGAATGACAGCTGGTCAAACGCTCCGCTCGGTGAGGCAAAATTCTCCGACTGGGAAAGACAGGATCTTTATTTCGTGCTTTGCGCCATTCCCTATTTTTTAAAGTCACTGCGCGACGAGCTTCCTGATAAAAAAATCGTATGTATAATTAACACGGGGCTTAAGGAAGACATAAAGAATGTTATGAACGAGTCGTGCAAACGCTTTAACATAACCGCCGTTCAGCTTTCCAAAATTGATAAAATTTCAGATCATCCGTCAAAAAAAGGAATGACCGAAATAAAGAACGAAATTTTATCTGTTTTTAAAAAGCAATCATAGAATCTTGTACTCATCAAACAAAACCTTTTTCGAGCTATTGAAATATTTTAAACTTTGTGATATAATAATACAAACAAAAGAATAAACACCGTTCATTAGTCGGAAATAGCGCAAGACGTTATCTTTCGGGGATAAGGAAATCGCAGTGAGAATCTGCAGCAACAGCCATTACCGTATCCGAAGCTATAAAAAACTTCGCAAGTCGGAATGCTTATCGTTCGGTGACTCATAAAAGTCTCTTGGGCAAATCGGGGAGATTTGAGATGCTTTTTTGGATACGGCAGGGTATCCTTTTTGGCTTTTCTCATTTTGCACCCGCGGAAGGGTGCTTTTATTTTATCCTTTTGATTTATAAAAGAAAGGATTTTGAAAAATGAAAAAAGTCATTACACTATTTACAGCATGCTTGCTTTTACTTGCGGTTGCTCTTTCTCTTGCCTCCTGCGGTGGTATTGACCGTACGGGACTTTGGGAAAATGCCACCTACAACAAAGATGCAACAGTTGGCGAAGGAGAAAAAACGGTTACAGTCGAGATATCAGACGGAGAAAACGTCATAACGCTTACAGTTAAGACAGACAAAGCAAATCTTGGCGATGCTCTTTACGAGCTTGAGCTTATAAATGACCCCTCATTTTTTGACACGCTCAACGGTATAAAGGCAGATTGGGATAAGGATCAGTCGTATTGGGCATTTTACATCGGAGATGATTATGCCAGCGTCGGTGTGAAAGATGCAAAAATTACCGGTGGCGAGCATTTCAAGTTCGTTTACACTAAGTATTGACAAGAGGGTAAAAGTGAAGTCTTTTAATATAAGAGACATGTGCGTCTTTGCTATGCTTGGCACATTAATGTTTTGCTCAAAAATAATAATGGAAATTTTACCTAACATTCATATGCTCGGCATGCTTACGATGGTATACACTGTTGTTTATCGAAAAAAAGCGCTCTTTCCCATATATATCTATGTTTTTTTAAATGGTCTTTACAGCGGTTTCTCGCTTTGGTGGATACCGTATCTATATATATGGACTCTTCTGTGGGCCGCAACCATGCTTTTGCCGAAAAATATGCCAAGACGAGCGGCGTGTGTAGTTTATCCTATTGTTTGCTGCTTACACGGACTTTTTTTCGGAGTGCTCTATGCTCCTGCCCAGGCTCTTATGTTTGGACTTGATTTTAAAGGTACAATTGCGTGGATAATTGCGGGGCTTCCCTTTGATGCCATTCACGGAATAAGCAACCTTTTTTGCGGAATGCTTATAGTTCCCCTGTCGGATATTTTAAAAAAATTATCAAGCTCTGCAAAAAGGATATAAAAAACGACTTACGGTTTAATGCTTTATGCCCAGACCGTAAGTCGTTCTTTTATTAAAATTTCAAGCTACCGCGCTTTTTATTGCTCTGCTTTTTCTCATTTATGACACGCTTAGCCTCTTCTCTTGCGCTGGTCTTACCCTCAGTCTTAATATCACCCGCCTTGATAAGAGCCATCTTTGTAAGAGAAGGTCCTACTATTTCATAAACAAGAACCGCAAAGAGAGTTATGTTTCTTACAATTGAGCCATCAGGACCAAGCTCGGTTGCCTTTATTGCCATGCCAAGAGCAACACCTGCCTGCGGAAGAAGTGTAATACCAAGGTATTTTACTATACTTTCGTCGCACTTCATCATTCTCGAGCTTATTCCTGCT
Organism: Eubacteriales bacterium; assembly: GCA_045644805.1. GTDB lineage: Bacteria > Bacillota > Clostridia > Oscillospirales > CAG-272 > UBA1740. The sequence continues at coordinate 10,265 of JAZRHO010000028.1, forward strand.
CCTAAATATTTTCCCGCGGAACGGGAAATAATATAAACTATGCCAACAATAACTACCCCTATGCTAGCAAAGACAGAAAGGTCAAGCTCTGCGCCGCTTATAACGAAGAACAAAATGAGAATAGGCGCTGTCCATCTGTCTGCCCTATCCATAAGCTCCTCTGAAACATCACAGATATTACAGAATACTGTACCAAGCATCATACACGAAAGCAACGACGAGAATGCTATATGTACTCCTCCTATATTAAACTGTATGCACGAGATACCTACGGTCATCAGAACGAAGGTAACCGATACTGCCATTCTCTTTGAACGGGAATGGAAGAAACGCTCGCAAAGAGTGAAAAGAAGTCCCATAACAAAACCGAGAAGCAATGATAATATAACCTCAAGCATCGGCTCAAGAACAACCGAAAGCACATCAACAGCGCCTGCACTCAAGGATTTCGCAATTCCGAATGAAATAGCGAAAACGACAAGTCCTACCGCATCATCAATCGCAACTACGGGAAGAAGAGTATCGGTAAGGGGGCCTTTTGCTTTATACTGACGCACTACCATTAAGGTTGCAGCGGGAGCTGTAGCAGTTGCAACAGATCCGAGAACTATTGCTGCCGACAGTGAAAGAGTATTCGGCATAGCAAAATGAAGAAGAATAAGGCAAACATCTACAACGACCGTAGTTATAAGCGCCTGAAGAATACCTATAACGCATGCCTGCTTACCTATTTTCTTTAACTGAGGAATGCGGAACTCATTACCCATTGAAAACGCGATGAAGCCAAGCGCGACGTCGCAAATTATACCAAAGCCCTCTATTTGGTCTTTAGTAATTCCTATTCCTTCAACGCCTAACATACCAAGAACAAAAGGTCCTATCAGCACACCGGCAACAAGATATGCCGTAACCGCAGGAAGAGATATTTTTTTCGCAAGGCGCGAAAGAAGCAAACCTGCAAGAAGCGCTATGGATAAACTTAAAAGAATACTAGCTGTTTGTGTCATTTAAAAACGCCTTCTTTCAATAGTTAAAATACTTGTTTTTTTTGCCGTCTAAAACTATACCACTTTATCTATGAATTGTCAAGTGATTTTTTACTCAAAAAACACGGTATTTTTCCTTTATATTTATAGCGGTATTGACAATATTCGCCTTTTGTGTTATGATTAAGCGAAAAATATTATCTTTTTTCATTTTACGGAGTATAAATATGAAAAATTTTCTCAAGAGCATCGTAGTCGGCTTCGGAGCTGTTTCGCCCGGTCTTAGCGGAAGCGTTCTGATGGTAATTTTCGGGCTTTACGAAAAAGTAGTTGACGCGGTAGGAAACGTTTTTAAAAATTTTAAAAAGAACGTTCTTTTTCTTATCCCTATTGTCGCGGGCTGCGCTATCGGAGCTTTGAGCTTCAGCAAGCTTATCGATTTTCTTTTAAACACCTTCCCTCTTCAAACACGCTTTGCTTTCCTGGGTCTTGTTTTGGGAACGCTTCCTCTTTTCAATAAAGAGGTCAGAAAGAACGGATTTTCTAAGAAATACTATTTGGTTATTTTAGCTTCTGCGGCTGTTGGTTTATGTCTTCTTTTGCTTGGTGATTCGCTATTCCCAAGTGTTGAAAATCCATCGTTTTTCCAGTCTGTTATGATTGGCTTTGCAGTTGCGGCATCATCTATTATTCCCGGCGTTGACAGTGCTGTTATTCTTTCTGCATTCGGCATTTATGACATTTATATATCTTCTCTTGCAAACTTTAATTTACAAATTTTACTTCCTGCCGCTATTGGACTCGGTGTTGGAGTTCTTTCGTTATCCTTCTTGATGAGCGTACTTTTAAAGAAATTTTACACACTTACATTCTCGGTGATATTTGGATTTTTCATATCCGTAATACCGAGTGTTCTAAATGAGGAATGCGTTATAGGCCTCAACTTAGCAAGCGTCATTGCATTTGTTATGCTCTTCTTAGGATTCTGCTTCTCCTTCTATCTGAGCGACATTCAAAAGAATAACGAAAGAATTAAAAGGCTTTTATCTAAGTTATCAAAAAAGAAAATCGAACGCGGGTAAAAGTCAAAATAAAAACAAAACGATAATCAAAAGGG
>JAZRHO010000029.1:0-40408 GCA_045644805.1 Eubacteriales bacterium
TGTAAAACACCTTCTCGCACGCCGTAACCATTCTGTCTCGCAGTGTATAGAGTCCTTCGGGAGTTAAATCTATATAGGCATTACCGAAGATGATAAAGTTGGTTGCAAAAAGATTTAACAAAAGGAGCAATACTATCGCCAGAACAGTGATGATCGTAAATGTTTTTGTACGGGTATTTTTACCCGTAAACGGATTATTTTTCATATATTGTTTGATTCCTTATTGTAATTGTGAGAAATAAAAATCAGCGATTTTTTCGTTTGATTACGACAACCGTTCCTAACACCGCTGCAACTGCAGGGATAACAAATACAAGAACGGTATAAACACGCATCATTTTAGTGGTCATATTCTGAAGAGTTGAAGTGTCGAAATAAAGGATATTACATCCGTAAGGCAGATCCTCAGCTCCGTACAGATATTCAATTACGGAGTAAATAAAGTCTCTGTTCGCATATCCGCTTGAATAAAGCGCATCGTTTGCGGTAAGGTATATCGTAGGCATCACGAAAATGCTTCCGCCGACGTTCCCGTCGTCATCAACATGCTTTGCCGTAGCGCCTATGCAGTAATTTCCCGACGCGTCGGTGCGCTTGTCCCCCGCGTATGTAGCAGCCGAGGATGATGTAACGAGCAACGGCTCCGCACCGCCCTCAAGCTTCAGGCGCGCGCACTCACTCAGTATTATACCCGAGGAATTATATTCACCCACCTTTGCGGATACAAGATTGCCAAGCTCAGTGCTTGCGATATTGGCAACGATAGTGATTTTATTCATCTCCGTAGCGTTATCGTTATCCTTTATGATGTCACGCAAAAGAACTCCGTCTACAACCGTTTCGGAATAAGAAATTCCGTATTCGGAAAGGAAGCTCTCAAGAGACGCAAGTTTATCGACGTAAGGGTCAAGAGCGACGTAAAGATTTCCTCCGTCCTCCACAAATTCTCTGAGCTTTTCTATTTCAGAACGAACCGTGCTTCCTGTTGCAGCACGCTCAAAATCGGTCTGAGGATTTGAAATTACTATGAGCTCAGTATCCTCATCGATTTCCTCTTTACGAAGATTTACGGTATCTATTTCATAGCCTGCGCAGGTTAGCATGTTACCAAGAGACGAATCAACGACCTCGCTGTGGAAGGTTGTGAACTGAACCTTTTTATGCTCTTTGTGAAGAACCCACGATACCATGGAGGCAAACACCTCTTCGCCGCAATAAGAAGAATAATATTCACTTGATACAGAGGCATCGTAAATAAACGAAGCACTTGCTATATCAGCTACAGTCTTATGCCTGTCCTCGCACAAGAAGATAACCGTGCTCTCATACATAGGATAAGAATTTCCCTCATCGTCTTTTAACTGATACTGCTCAAGAAGAACGGTTTCTCCCTTGGAATTTCTGCGAGTGATTATATTTACAAATTCAAAATCCAAAAGTTCGGGATAACGCTCACGGAAATTCTGCGCCGTCAGATAGAATATTCCGACCTCGTCCGTCGCATCGGTCATTGCATTAGGCATCTCATCCTCGGGACGGCAAAACATAACCGTTACCTTTTTACCTTCGGAAAGCGCATCGGCAAAAAGCGCATCTGTTGTTCCCGAAAGAGAAAGGTCATAATCATTCGACGAAGGCACAAAATACAAATTATAACCTACCGTGAGGGCATAAACAATAACGTTCACCGCAATAACCACTCCAAGCAAAAGCGCAGTTATGGCAGTAGATGTAAGCCCCTCGCTGCGAAGCGCAGAAGAAAGCTTTGATTTAAATTTTCCCATGTTTATCTCCTCACGTCAGTTATAGCGTCGGCGGTCATACACACGAATCGTGAGATAAATAAACACCGCACTGACCGAAAAATAATAGAGCACGGAAGATAAATCAAAATAGCCGTTAGTGAAGGTCTGGAAGCGCTCGAAGACGGAAATGCAATTAAATACATATCTGAGCCAATACGCAGACGGAAGAAGCTGATTTATTATTCCTATGATGAGGAACAGAAGAATTATCGCCATAGTTCCTATCGCAGCGGTAAGCTGATTTTCCGTAAGAGATGAGACAAAAATACCTATTGAAACAAACGTCATTCCAACAAGAAGAAGTGCTATAATGTTTCCTATCAGAAGCGCAGTCTTTACCTCAGCATATGGATACAGGAAAATAAAGTACAAAGAATTTATGATAAGCGCACCAGCAAACATCGTATATGCCGCAAGGAATTTACCCACTACCATACCCGTAATAGATATAGGCGATGTAAGCAAAAGCTGCTCTGTTTTCATTTTTCTGTCATCGCTAAAGGACTTCATCGTAAGAAGAGGGAGCATTACGGCAGAAAAGATAAGCATATAGGTAAAGAACGATGAAACGTCCGAAGACATCGCATATATGGTTGTCAAGCAGAAAACTCCTCCGCCTATCGCAAGGAAGAGCACTAAGAATATGTATCCTATCACGCTCGTAAAATAAGAGCGCATTTCTCTTTTATATATTGCTAACATTTTTTAACCTTCCTTTTCTTGTTTAATGAGCTTTTGTACGCTTCGGCTTGGATGCTTCGGCTTCGGCTGCATTTGAACGGTCGATAAGACGTATAAATATTGTTTCAAGGTCTGTACCTACGGGGGCAAGTCCGATAATAGGCCATGACTTTGATGCGCAGAGATTGAACATAGGCTTCCTTATATCCACACCTCTCTCGCTCTCAACAACGTATGCATATGCATCTGCATCACGTACACCGGTAACGGTCACCGACTTGATGCCTCTTATCTTCTCAAGCGATGAAACAACATCTCTCTGAGGACCGGATATCTTAATCTCGTAGTGATATCCTTCCTCGATAGCCTTTGTAAGCTCGGCGGTTTTTTCATCTGCGATGATTTTTCCGTGGTCTATAATGATGACTCTCTCGCACACAGCTTGTACCTCAGCAAGAATATGCGTTGAAAGAATGACCGTGTGATTTTTCGCCAGAGTACGGAGAAGGTTTCTTATCTCCAGAATTTGCTTAGGGTCAAGTCCTACGGTTGGTTCATCAAAAACGATAAGCTTAGGGTCGCCTACAAGCGCCTGCGCTATTCCGACTCTCTGCCTATAACCCTTAGAAAGGTTTCTTATAAGGCGTCCCTTAACGTCGTTAAGTCTTATGACGCTCATTATTTCCGAAAGATGAGCATCTCTGTCAAACTCGCAGCCCTTAAGGTCGTATACAAAATTCATATACTCCTCAACCGTCATATCGGGATATACAGGAGGCTGCTCGGGAAGGAATCCTATCATCTTCTTTGCTTCGATTGGATTTTCGAGAATATCTATTCCGTCTATCTTCGCACTGCCTGACGTGCTTGAAAGATATCCGGTAAGAATATTCATCGTAGTTGACTTGCCCGCTCCATTAGGACCGAGCAATCCGACTATTTCTCCCTCGCCTATTTCAAAGCTTATATCATTGAGAGCATAATTCTGACCGTATCGTTTAACCAGATGTTCTACCTTTACCATTTGTTTTGCACCGGAAATACCGGTTCCCTTCTTATATATTTGTTAAAATTGTGAAATGCCACGTTTCAATATTATAACATATAATTGTAACCAAAGTTTTAACATTTTCGTATTTATTTAAAAAATTTATAAAAAACTACCGTGGCGTCAACTCCTTTAGCTTTCAATCCAAATCTGTACTTGACAAAACATCTTTTCGGTTGTATAATCTTCGTATAAAACATCAAAAGGCACTTTGTGCCGAAGGAGATATATGAACAAAGACATCAAAACGGTTTTCTCGGGAGTTCAGCCTTCGGGAAATCTGACTATCGGAAATTATCTCGGCGCTATCAAGAATTTTTCGCGTTTTTCAGAGGAATATAAAACCTTTTACTGCGTTGTAGATATGCATGCCATAACCGTAAGGCAGGTTCCGGCAGAGCTTCGCAGAAGAACGTATGAAACGCTTGCCCTTTATATGGCATGCGGTCTTGACCCGCAAAAAAACACTCTCTTCGTGCAGTCGCACGTTCCGGAGCATGCCGAGCTCGGTTGGATACTCAATTGCTACACTATGTTTGGCGAGCTTTCAAGAATGACGCAATTTAAGGATAAAAGTGTAAAACATGCGCAGAATATTAATGCAGGTCTGTTTACCTATCCTACTCTTATGGCGGCGGATATACTTCTCTACGGAACAGATATAGTTCCGGTCGGTATAGATCAGAAGCAGCATATTGAGCTCGCTCGCGATATTGCTATGCGATTTAACCAGATATATTCGGACACCTTTACAGTTCCCGAAGGATATATTCCCACGGATACCATGAAGATAATGTCTCTTGCCGAACCGCTTTCAAAGATGTCAAAGTCTGACACGAATCAGAACGCCGTCGTTTATATCCTTGATTCAAAAGATGACGTTATGAGAAAATTCAAAAAAGCTGTAACCGATTCCGAAGCCTATGTTAAATATTCCGAATCCAAGCCCGGAGTCTCCAATCTTATGACAATATACAAGGCTTTCACAGGAAAGACGTACGAAGAGATTGAGCGCGAGTTTGAAGGCAAAGGCTACGGAGACTTCAAGATGGCCGTCGGAGAAGCTTGTGCCGATGGCCTGGCTCCTGTCAGAGACGAATATGCAAGACTTATTGCGGATAAGCAATATCTTGAATCTGTAATGAAAGCCGGCGCAGAAGACGCGCATCGTCATGCTATGCGTATGATGTTAAAGGTTAAGAGAAAGATAGGTTTTGTAAATTAAAGTTTGCAAATATTGTCAATTATACATTTTTGACACTTATATAGGAGATAGAGCTGCTATAATCAAATTAGCAGCTCTTTTTGTTTTATGTCGTTTCCAAAAAATATAATCATAGCGGCATTAGCTTTCGCCCTGTCTTATTTAATAACTCCGCTGACTATCCCTTTATGTAAAACCACAGGCGCAATAGACATGCCCGACGGTATAAGAAAAGTCAACACCGTGCCGACTCCGAGAATGGGAGGATTAGGCTTTTTCATTGCGTCCTTGATTATTCTTTTTCCATTCATCGGAGAAAACGATTCTGTCGCGGCTCTTCTGTGTTCCGGTGCGATTCTTGTCGCGGGGGGTGTTGCGGATGACACGTTTAATATCTCCCCCAAAATCAAGTTTTTTATCCAAATTCTTGCTGCTTTGGTGGTAATTGCATTTATAGGAATACCTGATGAGTTTTCATTTCTCGGTATAATCAGAATCCCTTTGTTTGGTTTTTTGGGATTTTCTTTTACTCTTTTTCGTATGATTTTTACAATAAACGCGGTGAATTTCTGTGACGGACTTGACGGTTTAGCGTCGGGGCTTTCTGTTGTAGCACTCATATCTCTGTTCCTTTACGGAACGGCAAATTCCAACACGGTCCCCGCCCTTTGCGCTCTCGTACTGGCTTTTGCAATACTGGGATTCCTTCCCTATAACAAGTATCACGCGAAGCTTTTTATGGGAGATTGCGGTTCTCAATTTCTTGGACTTGCGATAGCAATACTTTCGCTTGCAAACGCTCCGAACGGTAATTTCACGCTTGAAACATCTTTATTTTTGGCAGTTCCGACAATAGATACAGCTTTTTCGATAACGCGCCGCATTCTTAAAAGAAAAAGCCCCTTTATCGCAGACAAGGGGCATCTTCATCACGTTCTTTTAAGCCTTGGCGTTCCGCATCCGTACGCGGTAAAGCTGCTGGTTGCCTTTTCGGCAATAATTGCATTGGTATCTTTAACTTTTATCTATTAACAAGGAGACTCGTATTTATCGCCCTGTCTTATACACAGCTCTTCCATTTTACGCACGATACCCATAAGAACCGCGTTTTTATCCGAGTTCCACGCGGGAGCTACCAGAATATCTTTAGGGCAATCGCCTGTGAGTCTATGAATAACAGCGTCTTTGTGTATATGAGCCAAAACGTAAACCGCTCTCTGAATATAATCCTCCATGCTTATAGGCTCATACTCACCGTTTTGATACATTTTTTCAAGTTTCGTACCCTTTGGAACGTAAACCGAATGTATTTTTATTCCCCACGTTCCGGCTTTATTTACTGCATTCACAGTATCGCGAAGCTCCTCGTCTGACTCCCCAGGCAAACCTATCATAAGGTGAGTCACTGCAGGAATACCATGCTTTCCTAAAATATTCATAGCCGAAAAATAGACCGACGTTTCGTATCCGCGGTTTATTATTTCCGCGGTCCTGTCGCTTGATGTCTGAAGTCCAAGCTCAACCCAAACATCAACACGGGATTTATACGAAGCTATAAGAGAAGCTATATCTTCGGTAATACAGTCCGGTCTGGTTCCTATTGCCAAGGCAACTATTCTTTCGTCAAACAATGCCTCGTCATACCGAGCCTTTAATACATCAAGGGGCGCATAGGTGTTTGTAAAATTTTGAAAATAAGCAATAAATTTATCATCAGAACCGGCTTTTTCCAAGAATGTCTCCACCTGAGTTTTAATGCTCAGGTTTTCTTTTATATGCTCGCCCGAGCCTCTTTCACTGCAATAAATGCACCCGCCTACACCGCACCTGCCATCGCGATTCGGACAAGAAAATCCGCCGTCTATACATATTTTTTTCACCTTACCATCGTATTTGCTTTTTAAATATCCGCTAAAATTATTGTATAACATAACAACTCCGAAAAAGAAACAATACTTTTATTTTTCAAAAACTTTCAGAAAAATTCAAATAAAACCTTGACAAAAGCAAAAGCATTTGCTATAATATATCAGCACGCACGGGCAACAGTCTGCGCGAGTAAAAATAAAATTGCTGCTATGGCTCAGCTGGTAGAGCACATCCTTGGTAAGGATGAGGTCCCCGGTCCGAATCCGGGTAGCAGCTCCAAACATCCCCGATGCTCATTCGAGTGTCGGGGCTTTGGTTTTTTATAAGATTCCTCGAGACGAATCGCTCCAATTCCAGGGGGGATGTTTGGAGCTGCTATTCCCACCTCGAAGCGGCTTTTGAGCGCCTCCGCGCGAAAAATCCGGTCAGAGAATGCATTCTGCATTCTCGAAGAAACCGCACTTTGCGGTTTCCTGGAATCACGGGTGGCTTGTGTAAAATTTAAAATATCTTGCTTCCCCGATGCTCGTTCGAGTGTCGGGGCTTTGGTTTTTTCTTTATTATATCATGTTTTTTCAAAAAATACAATCATTATAAACACCATTATTGACAAAGAAATTCTTTTCATTTATAATTTAAATAGCCATATATTTAGGAGGTGATTTTAATGTCAGAATTAATAAAAAATACACCTATCGTATTTGCAGTTGGCAATGATTACAAAATATTTGTACCTGTAAACGATTGCTCTCTTATGTGGGTTAAGGTAGGAGACGAATGCTTTTATGATGACTCAAACGGAGTTCTGCGATCCGCGGTATCCGTACATAAAATGTCCGTACCTATGGAAATTCTCGACCGCGAAAGAAAATACACTATTTGCTATCGAAGGGTTGTAGAAAGAAAGCCTTACTTCTCAAATGTCACCAATGTAGAAGAAATAAGCTTTGATTTTTATCCACTCCCGGAAGATAATTATAATGTATATCATATATCCGATACTCACGGAATGGTAGATCAGCCAGTTGCGGCTGCTAAAAACTTTGAAAAAGAGTACGGTAAAATTGATCTGCTGATTCTTAACGGAGATATAATTGATCATAGCGGCGACCTCAATAATTTCAATACCATATATGAAATCTCCTCACTTATAACAAGCGGTAATATTCCCGTAGTTTTCTCTCGGGGAAACCACGATACAAGAGGAATTTACGCAGAAGCAATTGCGAACTATACACCAACTCGCGACGGTTGCTCTTATTTTTCCTTCAGACTTGGAACGCTTTGGGGACTTGTTGTAGATTGCGGCGAGGATAAAGACGACTCGCATGAGGAATACGGAAATACCATGTGTTGTCATGATTTCAGAAAAAGAGAAACGCGATATCTTGAACACCTTGTTGAGAATGCTAAAAATGAATATATGGCAGAAGGAATCAAACGCAAGCTGATAGTGGTTCATTCGCCATTCACAAAAATATTCAAGCCTCCCTTCGATATAGAGCAGGATACATATAGATATTGGACTCAGATTATGAGAGAGTATATCAAGCCAGAGCTTATAATTTGCGGTCATACTCATAAACGCAGAATATCACTGCCGGGAGACGAATTCGACTCGCATGGTCAGCCTTGTCCTGTTATCGTTGCCGCAGAGCCAAACAAGGGAAGCCTACATTTCACCGGCGGCGGTTTTATATTCGGTCAAAACAATACGAAGTTTGTATATACAAGCGATATTCAAATAGAAAGTGAACACATCTTACCTAAAGGAGAACAAAAATGAACGATACATTAAAGCTTATAGAATCAAGAAGAAGCGTGAAGGCTTATAAGCCCGATATGCCTTCTAAGAGCGATATAGATGCAATAGTAAAAGCCGGTCTCGAAGCGGCAAGCGGCAGAAATTTGCAAGCGCCTATCATAGTCGCCATAACGAACAAACAAATCCGCGATAAGCTTGCGAAAGCAAACGCCGGCATTTTAGGATCATCAGCCGATCCGTTTTACGGTGCACCCGCCATTCTTGTTGTTTTAGCAAAACGCGATGTAAGAACCCACGTATATGACGGAAGTCTGGCTCTTGGCAACATGATGCTTGCTACTCACTCGCTTGGACTTGGAGCTTGCTGGATTCACAGAGCAAGAGAAGTATTTGATCTTCCAGAATGGAAAGAATGGCTCAAATCCATCGGAATTACCGATGAGGTCGAAGGGATTGGAAATTTAACCGTCGGATATATCGACGGAGCTTATCCCAAAGAAAAGCCTCGCGCAAGCAACAGAGCCTTTTATATTGATTAAAAGACTACTTTTATTTACATTACTATAACAAAAAATCCGTCCTTTAACAAAAATCAGGACGGATTTTTTGTTTATTCTACTGTCCTCCGAAAAGTCTTATAAGCAAAACGCTTATATCCGCAGGGTTTACTCCGCTGATGCGCGATGCTTGACCAAGATTTGCAGGACGTATTTCATTCAATTTTTCTGCAGCCTCAATTCGAAGACCGCCGATTTGTGTATAATCTATATCCGAAGGCAGAAGTTTATATTCAAGCTTTGAGTTTTTCTCCACCTCTGCCAGCTGCCGTTTTATATAGCCTTCGTATTTCACGCTTATTTCAGCTGTTATCTTAACCGAACGAGGTAACAAAGGCCTTTCTTTATCAATCGGTGAAAGCGACTCGTATGAAAGTTCCGGACGTCTTACAAGATCTGCAAGCTTGATACCCGTGTTGATTTTTGTCGAGTTGAATGATTCTAGAAGCTCATTTACCTCTTGGCTTGGCGGTATTGTTGTCTTTTCTATTCTTTTAATCTCTTCATTTATCAGATCTCGTTTTTTTAGAAAGTCGGCATATCTGTCATCGCTGACAAGTCCAACGCGATGACCAATATCCGTCAAACGCAAATCAGCATTATCCTGACGAAGTATCAAGCGGTACTCGCTTCTCGACGTCATCATTCTATATGGCTCTTTTGTTCCTTTTGTAACAAGGTCATCAATAAGAGTTCCTATATAAGAGGAAGAGCGAGAAAGTATCATAGGCTCCTCACCCTTTTCAGCAAGCGCGGCATTTATACCGGCAACCAACCCTTGAGCTGCCGCTTCTTCATACCCCGACGTTCCGTTAAACTGACCTGCCCCATAAAGTCCCGATACGCACTTAAACTCCAACGTCGGAAGCATTCCTGTGGGATCGGCGCTGTCATATTCAATAGCGTATGCGTAACGCATAATTTCCGCGTTTTCAAAGCCGGGAAGACTTCTAAGCATATCATACTGAACGTCAGTGGGCATAGAAGTCGAAAAACCTTGTATATACATCTCATCGGTATCCGCGCCGCAAGGCTCTACAAAGAGCTGATGTCTCTCCTTGTCGGCAAACCTGACCAGCTTCGTTTCAATCGACGGACAATAACGAGGTCCCGTGCCCACTATATTTCCCGAATACATTGCGCTCCTATCAAGATTATTGAGAATTATTTTGTGAGTGCTGCCATTCGTATAAACTATATGACAGCTCACCGCTTTGTTTCTTATTTCTTCGCTGTCCGAGCGTGAAGAAAACGGAGTTGCGTCATCTTCTCCGCTCTGCTCTTCTAAAACGGAAAAATCAATCGAACGTCTGTGTACTCTCGCGGGAGTTCCCGTCTTAAAGCGCTGAAGCTTGATCCCCTCGCGCGCAAGAGCGGCAGAAAGGCCATTTGACGGCATCATACCGTCGGGCCCCGCTGCGTAAACCTTATCACCGACAAAGATTTCGCTCTCAAGAAACGTGCCGGTTGCAATGATTATACGGTTTGCCAACCATTCCTCGCCAAGCTGAGTCACAACACCGACCACCTTGCGTCTGCCGTCACAAAGAGTTGTTTTAATATCTACTATCTGACCTTGTATCAGCTTGAGGTTCGGCTCATTCTCAAGCGTTTTTTTCATATATCGTTTATATGCGTCCCGATCCGCCTGTACCCGTTTTGAATGTACGGCAGCGCCTTTGCCAAGGTTGAGAGTTCTTGATTGAAGTGTAACCTTATCTGCGGCATATCCCATCTCTCCGCCGAGAGCGTCTATCTCAAAAACAAGATGCCCTTTAGCACTGCCCCCTATGGAAGGATTACAAGGCATATTTCCAACCGCATCAAGATTGGTGGTAAATATGACTGTATCTACACCCATTCTTGCCGAAGCCAATGCAGCTTCTATGCCCGCATGACCTGCGCCTATTACTATAACGCTTGTTCTAAAGCACGTCATATGAGTTCCCCTCAAAACTTGATTCTTTTTACTTCCGTAACCTTTTTTGCCGCCTCGTCTACCGAGAATATCACAGCGTCTGCATACGGCTCACCTTCAGCACATTTAAATTTACCCGGCATTTTTGTTTTCATTTTGTAAAGCACTGAGCGTATCTCCATACCTAAAATTCCACCGCTCTCACCGCACATTCCAAGATCACTGACATATCCCGTTCCGTTAGGCAAAATAGAAGTGTCAGCAGTTGGAACATGCGTATGCGTGCCAAATATAACGCTTATTCTACCGTCGTAATTATGGGCAACAGCGAGCTTTTCTCCGGTGGCCTCTGCGTGAATATCGAGAACAGCAATATCAAAATTTCCCTTTTCTCTTCGGAGCACCTCGTCTATATATGAATACGGTGCATCGAGTTGGGGATCTATATGGACACAGCCCATAGCATTTACAACAAGAATTCTTTGAATGCCTGTGCTTACAATGACATATCCGTGACCGGGGGCCGCATCGCCGTAATTTATAGGTCTTAAAACCTCCTGCTTTTCTTCAAGCATCCTGTGCGACGTATAATTTTGCATTGTGTGATTTCCACCGGTTATAACGTCAGCTCCGGCGCGCAATAGATTTTCCGCCCCTTCGTTGGATATTCCGGTAATGAACGACGCGTTTTCACCGTTTACGATACAAAAATCTATACCGTATCTCCGTCTCACTCCCCAAAGATTTTTTTCGAGATGCGCAAGGCCGCCGGGACTTGTCACATCTCCCACTGCGAGTATTTTCAATGTCTTTCTCTTTTCTATGGTGAAAAATCACCGGTGATTTGAGTTAATAATTTTTTAGGCTGCCGCACTTACGTTGCAACAGCCTTTTATTCGTTTTTATTACAACGCTTTTTGTAATTATTTAGCGTAATCTACCGTTCTGCTTTCACGAATTACGCTGACCTTTATCTGACCGGGATAATCAAGCTCGTTCTCTATTTTTTTAGCTATATCACGAGCAAGTATTTTCATCTTATCGTCATTGATAACGTCAGGCTTAACCATAATGCGGACTTCTCTTCCTGCTTGAATAGCAAAGGTTTTATCAACGCCCTCGAAGTCTCCCGCAACCTCTTCAAGCTTCTGAAGACGCTTGATATAATTTTCAACGTCCTCACGGCGTGCTCCGGGACGTGCTGCGCTGATAGCATCTGCCGCCTGGATTATAAAGTCGATAACACCCGAAGGCTCAACATCATTGTGATGCGACTCAATTGCGTGAATAACTTCCTTGCTCTCGCGATATTTTTTAGCTATTTCCACACCGAGCTGGATATGCGATCCCTCTGCCTCGGCAGTAACCGCCTTACCTATATCGTGAAGTAGTCCTGCGCGGCGCGCCATAGTAACGTCAGCACCCATTTCCTCCGCGATAACTCCGGCAAGCATAGAAACCTCAATAGAGTGGCAAAGTGCGTTTTGTCCGTATGATGTACGGTATTTCATTCTGCCGAGAAGCTTTATCTCTTCGGGATGCAATCCGTGAACACCCGTTTCAAAAACAGCCTTTTCTCCCGCCTGCTTGACGGCATTGTCAACGTCGCGGCGTGCCTTTTCAACCATCTCCTCAATTCTTGCCGGGTGTATTCTTCCGTCAGCTATAAGCTTTTCAAGAGCAAGCCTTGCAACCTCTCTGCGGATAGGATCAAAGCCCGAAACAGTTATAACGTCGGGCGTATCGTCTATAATAAGCTCAACTCCCGTAAGATTTTCGATAGTTCTTATGTTCCTTCCTTCTCTTCCGATAATTCGTCCCTTCATTTCATCTCCGGGAATCTGAACTACCGAAATCGCGATTTCGCTCACGTGGTCGGCAGCATAACGCTGAATAGCAAGAGAGAGAATATCCTTAGCCTTAACGTCAGCCTCATCCTTGAATTTTTCTTCGTATTCGGCTATTTTAAGTGCCGTCTCGTGCTGCATTTCCGAGTCAAGTCTTTCAATAAGGCTTGCCTTAGCTTCTTCGCTTGTAAGACCTGCTATTCTCTCAAGAGTAGCTATTTGAGCCTGAAGAGTAGCATCAGTCTTTTCCTTAAGGCTTTCAATCTCAGCCCGTTTTTCTTGAAGAAGAGCCTCCTTCTTTTCTATTCCCTCAATTTTCGCATCAAGGGTTTCTTCCTTTTGAGCAACACGTCTTTCAAGTCTGGACACTTCCTTACGGCGTTCCTTGACATCAAAATCGGCTTCTTTTTTCATCTGGAAGATTTCATCTTTAGCCGCAAAGATAGCTTCTTTTTTTGTTGTTTCCGCATTTTTTATAGCGTCTTCAAGAATATGCTTAGCCTGCGCTTCAGCGGAACCGATCTGTTTTTCAGCAATTGCTTTTCTAATTATAAATCCGACAGCACCGCCAACGACGACACCGCCAACTATACCAATTATCAATGATAACGGATCCATCTTAAACTTCCTTTCTGTTTTTCTGAGAAAACTATATATTAATTAATAAGTAATTTAACACGATTATCTGTAAAACCGTCAATTGTAAAGCAGAAAAAAGACTTTTGCGAATAATCGTACCAATCTATTATATAATAAATTATAAATAAAGTCAAGATAAAATCCTCACAAAATCTTTGCACAGGTAATTTTTCGCTTTTATTTTTTGTCCAAGAGACATAACAAAAAATCAAAATTATAGCAATCCGCAGATCAAATTGCTTAATGTTAACAGAAAATTCATATCTTTTAATGAAAAAACTCTTGACACGAGAAGGAAAATGTATTATATTATAAGCGTCAAAGTTAGCACTCAACCGCGATAAGTGCTAAAATGATAGAAAGGTACCGATTATGACTGATGATAACATGCTCAGCAAAAGGAAACAGCAGATACTAAAAGCAATAGTTGACGCTCATATCAGCCACGGAGAGCCTGTAGGTTCAAAGTACCTGTCGCAGGATGTAGGCATCAGTGCGTCTTCGGCAACCATAAGAAACGAAATGGCGGAGCTTGAGGAAATGGGATATCTCCTCCAACCGCATACTTCCGCAGGAAGAGTTCCTTCGGTTCTCGGATACCGTTATTATGTCGACGCATTGGTACGCCAATACGCAGAGACCCGTAATGAAATAGACGAGATAAACGAAAGACTCAGATACAAGCTTACCGAAATGGATGAAATTCTCGCGGAAGCATCGCATCTTGCATCGTCGTTTACCGATTACACGGGTATAGCCTTCAAGACGGGCACCGGCAAGGTGAGAATAAACCGATTTGACGCGGTATATATCTCTCCTCGCAGTTTCCATCTTGTAATGAGCTTCTCGGGAGATATCGTAAAATCAAAAACCTTAGCGCTCGGCTTTACGGTAACAAAAGAAGATGTAATGAGATTCAGCGAAGCGGCAAATATTTATCTTTCCAATCTCACGAGCGATGAAATAACAATGCCTATAATAATGAAACTCGAATCCCTAATGGGAACGTCTTCGGCAATAGTTCATCCTTCCATAAAAGCAATATACGAGGCTATGGGCGAGCTTGATACCGCGGATATAAAGGTGGAAGGAGTCAATAAGCTTTTGAAATTCCCCGAGTATTCAGATGTATCAAAACTCAGAGATTTATTGGGAGTGCTCGAAGAAAAAGATAAGCTTCTTGACGTAATCTCCTCACGTAAAATGTCCAATGAGGGAATAAATGTTTACATTGGAAACGAAAACGACGATGACGTAATGCGTGATACGACGCTGATATTCAAAAACGTTACCGTTGGAGGAAAACAAGTAGCAATAGGCGTTATTGGTCCAAAACGAATGGATTACGGTAAGGTTATCACCATGATAAACCGTCTGGCAAGCGGAATCGACCAGATGTTTGGCGAAGGAACGCCAAATCTCCTTACAGACGGAAATGACGATTATAACTAGGAAAGGCGGACACTAGAAGGTGGCGGCAAAGAAAGAAACAAAAATCAACGCTGAAGAACAAGCAAAAGCAGAGCTTAAAGAAAAAGTAGAAAAACCGGTAGCCGAAACCGACGCGTCGGAAGAAAAAGTCGACACGGCTCCCACGGTAGATGAACTTACAGAAAAAATTGCAGAGCTTGAGAAGGCTTTGCTTGAAAAAGACGATAAGTATCTTCGTATGGCTGCGGAATACGATAATTTCAGACGCAGATCGAGAGAAGAACGGGAAGCAACTTATACCGATGCCGTAGCAGATACGGTCGGAGAGCTTCTTCCTATTATAGATAACCTTGAGCGCGCAGCGCTTTACGATGACGGAGATAAGGTAAAAGAAGGCCTTGCGATGACCGCAAAATCAGTAGAGGCGGTTTTGTCAAAGCTTAAAATAGAATCCGTTGGAAAAATAGGCGAAACCTTCGACCCAAATCTTCACAACGCAGTTCTTCACGAAGACGACGAAAGCCGTGGCGAAGGAGAAATTACCGAAGTATTCCAAAAAGGGTACAAAAAGGGTAATAAAATAATCAGATTCGCTATGGTTAAAACAGCTAATTAAAATTATTCATATATTTTGGAGGAAAACAAAATGGGAAAAATTATTGGTATTGACCTTGGCACAACCAACTCTTGTGTCGCAGTATTCGAGGGCGGAGAGCCCATCGTTATAACAAACCCCGAAGGAGCCAGAACAACGCCTTCCGTAGTCGCTTTCGCTAAAAACGGCGAGCGTCTTGTAGGTCAGGTCGCAAAGCGTCAGGCTGTTACAAACCCCGATAAAACCGTAAGCTCTATAAAAAGAGATATGGGATCGGACGTTAAGGTAACTATTGATGACAAGAAGTTCACTCCTCAGGAGATCTCGGCTATGATTCTTCAGAAGCTCAAGGCTGATGCAGAAGCATATCTCGGAACAAGCGTAACCGAGGCTGTTATTACAGTTCCCGCTTACTTCACCGACGCTCAGCGTCAAGCAACCAAGGATGCAGGAAAAATAGCAGGTCTTGAAGTAAAGAGAATTATCAACGAGCCTACCGCAGCAGCGCTTGCATACGGTATAGACAAAGAAGAGGCTCAGAAGATCATGGTATTTGACCTCGGCGGCGGTACATTCGACGTATCTCTTCTCGATATATCCGACGGTGTCTTTGAAGTTCTCGCAACAGCAGGTAACAACCGTCTTGGCGGTGACGACTTTGACGCAAGAATAGTCGACTGGATGGCAAACACATTTGCACAGGAAAACGGCGGAATGGATCTTCGTAAGGATAAGATGGCTCACCAGCGTCTTAAGGACGCCGCTGAAAAAGCAAAAATCGAGCTTTCCGGTGTTATGAGTTCAAACATTTCTCTTCCCTTCATCACCGCTGACGCAACCGGTCCTAAGCACTTTGAAGCAACCCTTACCCGTGCTAAATTTGATGAACTCACTCACGATCTTGTAGAGGCTACAATGGTTCCTACAAGAAAAGTTCTTCAGGACGCAAACCTCTCTGCTTCTCAGATATCTAAAGTTCTCCTCGTAGGCGGTTCGACAAGAATCCCCGCAGTTCAGGACGCAGTTAAGAAGTTCCTCGGAAAAGAACCCTTCAAGGGTATTAATCCCCACGAGTGCGTAGCTATCGGCGCGGCAATCCAGGGCGGTGTTCTCGGTGGCGACGTAAAAGACGTTCTTCTCCTTGACGTTACTCCCCTTTCTCTCGGAATTGAAGTTCTCGGCGGTCTTTTCAACAAGATTATCGAGCGCAACACCACAATTCCCGTAAAGAAGAGCCAGGTTTATTCAACCGCAGCAGACGGCCAGACTTCCGTTGAAGTTCACGTTCTTCAGGGTGAAAGAGATCAGGCAAGTCAGAATACAACGCTTGGAAGATTCTCTCTTGACGGAATTGCTCCCGCTCCCCGCGGAGTTCCCCAGATCGAAGTAACCTTTGATATTGACGCTAACGGTATAGTAAACGTTACCGCAAAGGACAAGGGCACAGGCAAAGAACAGCACATAACTATTACCTCATCTACAAACATGTCAAAAGAGGACATTGAAAAGGCAGTCCGCGAAGCTGAAAAGTTTGCCGAAGAGGATAAGAAGTTCAAAGAAGCTGTCGAGGCTAAGAACAGCGCAGAAAACATGATTTTCCAGATTGAAAAGAGCATGAACGATCTCGGCGATAAGGTAACAGATGCGGAAAAAGCACCTGTTAACGAAGCAATAGAAAAGCTTAAGGCTACCGTAGCATCGGGCGACACCGAAGCTATCAAAGCAGATACCGAAGCTCTTCAGAAGGCATTCTATCCTATCGCAGAAAAGCTTTATCAGCAGCAGGCAGCCGACGGTGCAGCAGGTGCTGACGGAGTTGGTACAGATGCAAACGGAGACGTTTACGGCGCCGATTTTGAAGACAAAACCTAATTTAAACACCGTTTTTGAAAACAATTATTTACAATTAGCTCCCGGAGATTGCTTTCAACCTCCGGGAAACTTACACTCTTTAAATTACATCTTATGCTGTCATCTTGGCAGCAAAAAGGATTACTATGGCAGATAAGAAAGATTATTATGAAATATTGGGTGTTGACAAGGGCGCATCCGAAGACGACTTAAAGCGTGCGTACAGAAAACTTGCAAAGCAGTATCACCCCGATATGAATCCTGGCAACGCCGAGGCTGAGTTAAAATTCAAGGAAGTTAACGAGGCATACGAGGTGCTCTCTGATCCCGAAAAGCGCCAAAAATATGACCGTTACGGTCACGCGGCATTCGATCCATCTATGGGCGGTGGCGCAGGCTTTGGAGGCTTTGGAGGTTTTGGCGGAGGAGGCTTCGATTTCGGAGACATCTTCTCAAGCATTTTCGGCGGCGGAAGTTCTTCCAGAAGCAGATCCAACGCAGTCGACGGAGAGGATATCATCGTCAGAGTTACCATCTCGTTTGAGGAGGCCGTTTTCGGTTGCAAAAAAGAAATCAGCTTTGCGAGAATCGAAGGATGCTCAGAATGCGGCTCAAGCGGTGCCGCTAAGGGAACAAAACCGGAGACCTGCGCAACCTGCCACGGAACAGGAAGCGTTAAAGTACAGCAAAATATGGGCTTCGGTTATATGGAAACTCAGCGCGCGTGCTCAAATTGCCGCGGTACCGGCAAAATAATAAAAACCCCCTGCAAAAACTGCAACGGCAAAGGCTTCATAAAAATAAACAAAAAGATGGAAGTTACTATACCCGCCGGAATTGATTCTGAGCAAAGAATAATACTCCGAGGCCAAGGCTCTGCCGGCAGAAACGGCGGCGCAAACGGCGATTTGTTTATCCAAGTGAGAGTACTTCCCCACAACATTTTTGAACGCGACGGAGACAATCTTTACTGCGAGATTCCAATATCATTTGCAGAAGCGGCACTGGGAGCGGAAATTGACGTGCCTATAATTGGCGGTAAAACCGAAAAATTCACCATTCCCGAAGGAACTCAGTCTGATACATCATTTACTTTACGCGGAAGAGGCGTGCAAAACGTGAACAACAAGCGCAAGGGCGACCTTATATTCACCGTAAATGTTGAAACACCAAAGAATCTTACTGCAGAGCAAAAAAAGCTTTTGTCCGCATTTGCATCATCCCTTGGCGAAAACAACACTAAGAACAAGCAAGGATTCTTCAAAAAAATTTTCAATAAATAAAAACATAGAACAAAATAAAAAACAGATCCGTTTTTAAGCATATTTTGCAAAATTCGGGTCTGTTTTTTACGTTCTTTCTTTGATTTTACATCTCAAGAAGATCCGTGAGATGATCGGAATGCGAATATTCCCCGGGTATAAGTTTTTCTCCGTCATAATAAACGACACTTACAGAGGCATTTTCCGGATACCAAAATTCACTTGCGAGCCTTTGCGGCGGAGTGTTTGTAATCTTACCCCACATTGAACGTATCGCAGCCGCATGACAACCTATAAGAATTCTCTTCCCCACGTTTTCTCTTGCTATACAGATAAGCTCATCATAAATCCTATTTGCAAGATGAGGAACGCTCTCTCCTTCGGGAATAGTAAAAACTCCAAATGAATTTCTCCAACCGTCAATAAATTCCGAAGCGTACTTCGCCATTATATCCTCTACCCTCATGCCTTCCCAAGCGCCTGCGTAAATTTCACGCAAATTTTTACGGTCAATAACATCAATTCCTCTGATTTTTGCATGAGGAAGAGCAGTATTATAAGCTCTTTTAAGGTCGCTTGAATAAACGGCATCAATTCTCTGCCCTGCCATAAACTCCGCAGTTCTTCGAGCCTGGCGATATCCAAGCTCTGAAAGATCCTTATCGCAGTGCCCCAAGAACTCATGACGGGCATTGCCTATACTTTGTCCATGTCTTACAAGATATAAAACCGTATCATATCTCTCATCGAGTTTAATCTTAGTCATATCAACCGCGTTTTCCAAAATTACAACCACCAACCATAGAATATTTTATTTTCGATATTTTCGTACTATTTCGTACTTTTAAATCATTTTTATTGTGTTTTTAATCGCATATTTATTTTTTTAAATTACCGCTCTTTTTCGTCAGTATAATTCTATCATATTTAAGTAAAAATGTCAAGCAACTCAAAAAAATCAAAAAATCAGCAGTTCGCATTAAAATCGCAAGAAAACAAGAAAAAATGTATAAAACACAAAACATTTGTTGTTTGTTAAAATTTTGACATCCTGTTTAGCGAGCGCTGTTTTCTTGTTTTTGCCTATAAATCCATTTTCTCGAGTTAGAATATTTATGCTTTTTATTTGTATATTTATGCATTTATTACACGTTTCGCTGTTTTTTGCAATAGCATTGATTTTCGTATAAATATCGAAAATCAATAATTTTTTTAAATAATCAAGCAAAAAAACAATGAGCAAAAATAAAAGCAATTTATATTTCCATATTTTTACATTTTAATCAAGCGAGTATCTTTTTGACAAAAAACCACCAATCGACACAAATAGTGTTATGATTGCATTAAAAACAAAAAAGCAAAGCAATATTTTACATATCTACATTGTTTTTTCGCAGATGACAAAGTTAAATGTTTCACGTGAAACATTTAACAACACAAAATATAATTATTTTTGTTACTATATTGACTTTTTATACGTAAAAATGGTATAATTAAAGTGCAATTGTCCTAGTTATTCTGCTATTAAATTACGACAAAAAAATGAACAATCGCTTTCGCGTTCGTTCGTCTAACCGCTTTTATTCATTAATTTTTTCTGTGAGGTATAATATAACAATGGGAAAGATAGTTTCCTTCTCAAATCAAAAAGGTGGCGTCGGTAAGACAACATCATGCGTCAATCTCGCTGCGCAAATCGCAAACAAGGGTAAAAAAGTATTATTAATTGATATGGATCCCCAAGGAAACGCCACAAGCGGGCTTGGTTTATCAAAATCAAAGATAAAAAAGACCATTTACGATATTATAATAGGAAAATGTGAAGTACACGAAGCGGTGATAAAAACCCGTTTTAAAAATCTTTCCGTCATTCCGGCTACCATAAATTTGGCAGGCGCTGAGCTTGAATTACATGATCTTGAAGAAGCAGGAGAAACCGAATTTGACTACATAAAAACCGCTATTAGCTCAATTTCACCCGAATATGACTACATTTTCATAGATTGCCCCCCTTCTCTTGGCATGCTCACAGTAAAAGCATTATCTGTTTCCGACGGTGTTGTTATTCCCATGCAATGTGAGTTTTACTCGCTTGAGGGCATGTCCCAATTGTTTAATACAATTAAAAGAATACATCAGTTGTTCAATCCCGAGCTTAGAATTGTTGGAATTTTACTTACAATGTATAACGGAAGGCTCACATTAACCAACCAAGTAGTTACAGAGCTTAAAAAGTACTATGAGGACAAGCTTTTCAAAGTGCCAATTTCAAGAACTGTAAGAATTTCAGAAGCTCCCGGTTATGGAGAACCCATATGCTACCACGATCCTTACGGCAAGGGATCATTGGAATATGCAGCCGTAGCAAAAGAACTTATGCTCAGAATTTAAAAATGTTTCACGTGAAACATTTAAAACTATCACGAGAAACAAGCATTAATAAACATTTATCACAACTAGGAGATATATACGAGATGAGAAAAAAGAACAGCGGACTCGGAAGAGGTTTAGACGCAATATTTCTTGATAATTCATTAGATAAAGGCAACGAAAGAGGCGAAAACATAATAACGATGTTAAAACTTTCTATGATTGATCCAAAAAGTGATCAACCCAGAAAGTATTTTGACAAACAAGCACTGGAAGAGCTTGCCGCTTCGATTAAAGAAAACGGAGTCCTTCAACCAATACTCGTGCGTGAATATGTAGAAGGAAGATATCAGATAATAGCAGGAGAACGGCGTTTCAGAGCCTCAAAACTCGCAGAGATTGAAGAAATCCCTACCATAATACTTGATAAAGACGACAGAAAATCCGCTGAAATAGCACTTATAGAGAATATTCAACGCGAGGATTTAAACCCTATCGAAGAAGCTCTCGCTTTTAAATCTCTTGCAGAAGAGTACGGACTCACACAAGAGGAGCTGTCTGAAAGGGTAGGGAAGAGCAGAAGTGCAATAGCCAATTCAACAAGACTTTTAGATTTACCGTCAGATGTCCTTGAAATGGTCGCCAACGGAGATATTTCTGCCGGACACGGAAGAACTCTTCTTGGATTGAAAAAACGCGAAAATATGCTCATTTTGGCGAATAAAACGGTGGAATACGACCTCTCTGTCAGACAATTAGAAGAAGAAGTAAAGAAAACAAATAAACTCAAACCCGTCGAAGAAATTGTAGAAGAAGAGCTTTTACCTGTAGTAGACTATTACAGAGAAATGGAACTCAAGATTCAATCTCATCTCGGAAGAGTCGCAAAAATCAAAGGAACCGGAAAGAAAAAGTGTGTAACTCTGTTTTATGAAGACAACGAAGACCTCGACGAGCTTCTAAAATCCATTTGCGGAGACAACTTTTTGAATGAAAATTAATCAATAAATTTATATAAACAAAAAAACGGCTTTCTTCATATTTGAGGCAGCCGTTTTTATAAAAATTGATAATCAATTTTATAATTACCATTTTTTACCATTTTATTTTGGTTTTTATAAATTTACATTTTTTATTGAAAAAAGTTGTTTTGCATATTAAAATATATATACAATCGCTTTTTTGGAGATATTATGAGTTTTTTTGAAAAGATATATAAAAATTTTGTTTGCGTTAATTTAAAGGATTATTCAAACATCGGGATTAATCTTGAAATAAACAAGCTTTTATTTTTTGTTACCGTCGGACTTTGCGCAGCATGTTTTGTAATAAATTATTATCACACTAATACTGCTCTTGTGATAAAAAAACTTATCCGTGCTGATGCGTTCGGGGAAGAAAATTCAAAAACGCTTTCAGAGCTTGGTCTTTCGGACAACAAATCAGTTATAAGACTTCTATCAAAGGATGAGAGTATAATAAAAAAGATTGTATCCAAATCCGGGGAAAAAAAGCTTACTTACGAAGAGTATATCGAACTAGAAAAACAGAAAAAACTAAAAAAAGAGAAAAAAGACCTCCCCTCTAACGATATTGATTCAAGGTATTTTATCTCGGAAAATATGAAAATTTATGCAGACAGATGGGTTTGTAAAAACAGCGGTTCTTTATTAAAAACCTCATTTTATTGCATACTGCTTATTTTCTTCTATGCCGTAATATTATTCTCAATGCCTTCGATTTTATCATTAATAAACGGTCTGATATAAAAATTAACCCGTAATAAAGCCAACCATGCGTTGCAGGCTTTATTACGGGTTAATTTTTCATTTATTTTCGCTTTTGAGCAAAGGCAAGAACGTATTTGTCTTCCTTGAAGGTCAAAACACCGCTGTTTACGCGAATTTCACCTTTATCGGGTAAAATCGTAGGCAAGTCCGAAAAACCGCCTCCTTCGCATTTTAAAGCAGCTTCTAAGGTGCACCATTTGATTAAACCATTTGCAGCTTCTTCGTCATAGGGGAGTTGATTGTCTATTTGCTTAAAACCTTCATTTGTAAGCTCGAAAAAGAAAATTTGGCTTTCATTTGATTTTTCCGTCAGTGGAAAATTCGCGACGTATCTTGATATGAATTTTTCAGCAACATCCTGACTTTTTTTGCAAACAAATTCAATGTCTGCTCCTATTCTAAGCGAAGGTGTATCAGTCAATGCAACTACAACAGCATTCTTTGTGTGAGATATTGAAATATCAACACATGTGTTTTCTATAAAAGGCCGTCCTTTTTCATCAAAATCAATCTCTTTCTCGGTTAAAGCAAAATCCGAAAGAGCTTTATACAAAAGGGAATAGGCGCTTATTCTTTCCATTTTCAGCTCGGGATTTTTTGTATCAAGAATTTTTTGTTTCACCTTTTCTCCATCAGGAAAAAGCAGATTCTTAAAAATTTTCCCGCCTTTAAAGCAACCCCGGTCTATATGAGCAACGTATATGAAAGTCATATTAAACTTCCATAAGAATAGGAAGTATCATCGGCTTCCTTCTTGTTTCCTTAAAGATGAATTTAGCAACGTCGTCGCGAATAACGTTCTTAATTTGCATAGAATCGGTAAATCCTTTATCAAACAGTCTGTTTATCGCTGATTCCGCTACGGACTTTGTTTTTGCCATAAGATCGGATGATTCCTTAACATAAACAAATCCGCGTGAAACAATTTCAGGACCTGAGAAGACAAGTCTTTCATCACTGTTCACAGAAGCAACTATTATAACGAGTCCGTCTTCCGAAAGATGCTTTCTATCGCGAAGAACAACGCTTCCAATGTCGCCAATGCCTGATCCGTCAATAAGCACCTTACCTGCAGGAACGCTTCCGGCAAATGAGCACGAGCGCTTATCAAGCTCAAGCACTCTTCCTATATCCGAAACAAAGACGTTTTTAGACGGTATTCCCATATATTCAGCAATTTCTTTATTTGCATAAAGATGGCGGTATTCTCCGTGAATAGGCATAAAATATTTAGGCTTAAGAAGCGCCATGAGAAGCTTAATTTCTTCTCTGCATGCGTGTCCCGAAACGTGAACGTCTTCAACTGAGTCATTTACAACCTTTACACCGTTTTTAATAAGTGCATTAACTATTTTTCCAACAAATTTTTCATTTCCGGGTATTGCGCTTGAACTAAGCACTACTATATCATTGGATGAAAGCTTTACTTTGTCATGTTCGGCAAAAGCAATTCTGTAAAGAGCAGACATAGGCTCGCCTTGACTGCCGGTAGTTATGAGCGTTATTTCACCCGGACGGTAACGCTTCATGTCAGAAATATCTATAAGAACTCCATCGGGAAGATCCATATACCCAAGATCCACCGCAGCTCCGAGAATATTTGTCATACTTCTTCCGAGAACGGCAACGCGTCTTCCGTATTTCGCGCTTGCGTTTATTATCTGCTGCACTCTGTGAACGTTTGATGAGAAGGTTGCTATTATAAGTCTTTTTCCCTCGCTCTGCATAAAAATGCGGTCAAGAGAGCCTCCGACAGTTCTTTCAGAAGGAGTAAAACCGGAACGTTCGGCATTTGTAGATTCACAAAGAAGAAGATCAACCCCCGCCTTTCCTATTTCTCCGATTCTTGTAATATCCATCATTCTTCCGTCTATCGGAGAAACGTCAAGCTTAAAGTCACCCGAATGAAATACCGTTCCCACAGGAGTTTTAAGCGCAATTGCCGCAGCATCTGCGATTGAATGGTTAACGTGAATAAACTCAGCCTTGAATACACCGAGATTTATCACGTCTCCCGCCTCAACCGTGTAAAGTCTTGGCTCAAACGGCGGAGGATTTTCATCAAGCTTACCTTCAATAATTCCAAGAGATAGTCTCGTTCCGAAAACAGGTATATCAACAGAATTAAGAAGGTAGGGAACTGCTCCTATATGATCCTCGTGCCCATGTGTTATAAGAAGACCCTTTATTTTATGAGCATTTTGAACAACATAAGTGAAGTCAGGTATTACGAGGTCTATTCCAAGCATATCATCATCCGGGAAAGCAATACCTGCGTCAATTATAACTATATCGTCTCCGTACTCGAAAAGAGTCATGTTTTTTCCGATCTCAGCAAGACCGCCAAGTGGAATTATTTTAAGCTTCTTTCCTTTTTTACTTAATTCTTTTTTCTCGATAGCAGATGCTTTTTTCGCAAGTTCTATACCTTCGATAACTTCATCCACAAAAATCTTTTCTCTATCGGTGTGCTTAAATGAAGAAGCTGTGTTTTTCTTTTTTTGAGATTTTTTTATTGAAGCATTATTTTGCACATTTTTATTTACATTTTTAACGTTTTGTTCTTTGTTTTTCTTTGCTTTTGAAACTTCGCCTGTAATATTCTTTTTTGTTTTTTTATAATTATTTTTATTCACTTTATTTTTTACAGACGAAATAACATCTCCTTTTACAGTTGTTTTTTCGTTTTTCATTATATGTCCGTTTCCGCACTGTAAGTGCTGATAATTGTCTTATTTAGTAAATATTTATAATAACCTTAAAAACAGTAATACCAAAAGCAGTATTGCTGTTGCTGATAAGAAGCCTATTGCAAAAATCAAAAAGCTTTTAATATTAAATTTTGAGCCTCTTTTTTTTAGTCCGAAATTAACGTTTTCATCAATTATACGGTTTGCCTCTTCTACAAGCGCTACACTGCTTTTGCTCTTTTCATCGGCCTTTCCTTTTATTACAAAATATGCCTCTTCAAAAACAGCACTTCCCGTATTTTTTAAATATACAACTTTTTTCTGGTATCCTCTCATAATATGACTTGCCTCTTTTGCAGATTTTTTTAATTTTTTTAATTATTGCCATATTATTGTAAGTATATTCATTTGGGGCTGTCGGATTTTGGCAGCCCCATCTTTTTTATGTATTACTTTTTGTTGCCGAAGAGTCTTTCAAATAAGCTCTGTCTTTGAGGAGCTTCTTTTGTTGCTGCAGGCTCTGCCTTTACTTCCTTAGATTTAACTTCTGCTTCCTTTTCAACAATAGGTTCTTCTGCCTTCTTAACTTCAGGTTCCTTTTCGACAACAGGTGCCTTCTCAACCTTTTCAGGTGCTTTTTCTGCCACGGGCTCGGGTTTTTCTTCAACTATAGCCACGGGTTTAGCTTCAGCTACTTTTACAGTTTCTTCAGCTTTAACTTCTGCATTTTCCTTATCAACCTTGCTTGCTCTCTTCTTTCTCTTCTTTTTCGGAAGCTCAATCTCAAACGTATCATCAAGAAGATCGTCAATAGAAATGCCGAAAAGCAATTTCATTTCAATAAGCTTCTGTACCTCCGGATAGGACTGACCTGACTCCCATTTATATACCGCCTGGCGAGATACTCCTACCGCGCTTGCAAATTCATCCTGGGTCAAGTGCTTGATTTTTCTGAGTACTACGAGTTTTTCTTTGAAAGTCATCATAATTTTGCTATTCCTTTCATTTTTGTTTTTTGTTTTTTATTTTTTAGTTTTGCAAATCTTTGTAATAATCGTCGTTAACGTATCTTATATATGTAGGAGAATTGATACGCCACCCATCTTCCTCTTCTATAAGAGATATTTCTTTTTCAACAGTTTGGCTCTTTCCTTCGCTGTTTGTTACAGTAGCTGTGATCTTAACAAAAACCTCGTCACCCTCAACACCGCTGACTTTTATTGTAGTGTAATCATATACAACAGTGTCAATAAGATATACTACGGCATTTTTATATACCATTATACATTCTTCTGTATCATCAAGCGCATTGTATTTCTGATAATATCTTGCGTAGCTTTGAATACCTTCTTCATCCATAATAGATGACAGCTTAGTATTTATTATGCTGTTTGCAAAGCTTTCAGAAAAACATTCTCTTGTAAGAGTCTTTAACTCCTCAACAGTAGATACACCGAGCTTATAAGTATGAACAGGATCAGCAGGATAATAATATCCTTCTGCTTTGCTTATATCAGCATCGTACGCAATGCCATTTCCGTAATATATCTCATTTAAGATTTCTGATTTTTTTATTAACAGTTCAGCTGCGAGAACTACTTCTGCTTCATCATATTCACGATTGTTTTTACAACCTGTATTACATATCATCATGAAAACGACTACTAAAGTTAACAAAAGTGCTTTAATTTTCATTAAAACGACTCCTCTTCCTCTAAAACTTGCTTTTCAGGCAAAGAAGTACTTTCAGATGAAATATTTTTGTTTTCTTCGTTTATAGTCTCTTCTGCTTCTTCTATTTCCTCTATTTTGTCAAGTCTCGAAAGAGTGATAACGCGGCTGTCATCAGAGGTTCTCATAACAATAACTCCGCTTGCGGTTCTTGAATATACGTTTATATCGGAAACCGACATTCTGATAATCGTACCCTTATCGGTTATCATCATAACGTCATCGTCTTCCGCAACGGTTTGAATAGCGGCAAGCTTACCGCTCTTTTCAGTGAGCTTGTGGCAAGTAACACCCTTACCGCCTCTGTGCTTCATTTCGCGGAAATCATCAAACGGAGTTCTTTTACCCATACCGTTTTCCGTAACAGTAAGAAGAGTTTTTTCGTCATTAACAATAGCAACGCCTATTACGTAATCGCTTCCTTGAAGAGTTATACCTTTAACACCTCTTGCCGCTCTTCCCATTCCTCGTACGTTGTCTTCGTCAAATCTGACGCAAAGACCGTCTCTTGTCGCTATCATTATACTCTGGTCGCCCATAGTATGACGTACAAAGATAAGCTCATCGCCTTCATCAAGATTAATTGCTATCTTTCCTCCGCGGCGCTGATATGCAAACTCTGTAAGAAGAGTTTTCTTTATTATACCGTTTCTTGTAACCATCGTAAGATATTCGCCCTCTTTAAATTCGGACACGCTTATCATCGACGTTACCTTTTCTCCCTCGTTAAGCTCTATTATGTTAACAAGGTTTGTACCCTTTGCTGTTCTGCCTGATTCGGGTATATGATATGCTTTCTTACAATAAACCCTTCCCTTATTGGTAAAGAACATTATATGAGAATGGCTGCTTGCAACTAAAACCTTTTCAACAAAGTCTTCTTCCTTTGTTCCCATTCCTATAATACCCTTACCGCCTCGGTTCTGGGAAACATATGTATCAGCTTTTTGACGCTTTATATATCCTGTGTGACTCATTGTAAGA
Source organism: Eubacteriales bacterium (assembly GCA_045644805.1). Classification (GTDB taxonomy): domain Bacteria; phylum Bacillota; class Clostridia; order Oscillospirales; family CAG-272; genus UBA1740. The sequence continues at coordinate 28,038 of JAZRHO010000029.1, forward strand.
ACACAGGTATGTCTTTCAATAAGGTCTTCGAGGTCTATCTCTTCTGTAGCCTCAACAATTTCAGTTCTTCTCTTATCGCCAAATTTATTTTTAGTTTCAAGAAGTTCATTTTTAAGAACTTCCTTTATCTTCATTTCATCAGCGAGAATAGCGCGAAGATCTGCTACTATTACAGCGAGCTTTGCAAGTCTGTCTTCAACCTTCTGTCTTTCAAGACCTGAGAGTTTACCGAGTGTCATTTCAACTATTGCCTGAGACTGCGCCTCTGAGAGTCCGAATCTTTCCATAAGTCTTTCTTTGGCATTAGGAATAGATTCGCTTCCCTTGATTATTGCTATTACCTCATCAATATTTTCGGTAGCTGTTCTGTATCCCTCAAGAATATGCATCTCTCTTAATGCTTTATCAAGATCAAATTCACATCTTTTTCTTATAACCGATTCCTGGAACGCTATATAGTGGTCGAGAATAGCAGAAAGAGAGAGAGTTTTAGGCTCGCCGTTTACTATAACGAGCATATTAACCGAGCATGTATCCTGAAGCTGAGTATATTTGTAAAGCTGATTTAAAATAACCTCGCCGTTTGCATCCTTGCGGTATTCAACAACAATTCTCATACCGCCTCTGCCCGATTCATCGCGAAGGGCTGTTATACCCTCTATTTTCTTTTCTTTAACGAGATTTGCCATGGTTTCAATAAGCATAGACTTATTTACCATGTACGGTATCTCAGTAAAAATTATTCTTTTCTTATCGTCTTCAACCTGTCCTCTTGCTCTTACGTATACACGGCCTTTACCGGTTTCATAAGCTTCTCTTATACCACGTGTTCCGTAAATTATTGCCGCGGTAGGGAAGTCAGGTCCTTTTATATGCTCCATAAGCTCATCTACGGAGCATTCCGGATTTTCTATTCTGTAAATAGTTCCGTCAATAACCTCTGAAAGATTGTGAGGGGGTATATTTGTAGCCATACCTACTGCTATACCGACAGAGCCGTTAACAAGAAGGTTAGGGAAGCGAGAAGGAAGAGCAACAGGCTCATCTCTTGTGTTATCAAAGTTTCTGGTCATCGGAACGACCTTCTTTTCGATATCGCTCATCATAAGATCGGCAATTTTACTCATTCTGGCTTCGGTATAACGGTATGCAGCCGCACCGTCACCGTCTACGTTACCGAAATTTCCGTGTCCTTCAACCAACGGATAGCGATAAGAGAAATTCTGTGCCATTCTTACCATTGCCTGATAAACAGCTGAGTCTCCGTGAGGATGATATCTACCTAGAACGTTACCGACGGTCGTCGCCGACTTACGGAAGGGTTTATCATACGTAAGATGGTCTTCGTACATAGCGTAAAGAATTCTTCTTTGACCTGGCTTCATACCGTCTCTTACATCGGGCAAGGCTCTTGAGGTAATAACACTCATAGAATATTCTATAAACGAGCTTTTTACCTCTTTTTCCATATCTCTGTATTCTATTTTTTGATTAGGAAATTCTATATCATTAGATTTATACTCGTGATTCATTATATAAATTCCTTTTCTTTAGCTTATATATCGAGATTTTCCGCAAATTTAGCGTTTTTCGATATAAATTCACGTCTTGGCTCAACCATATCACCCATAAGAACTGAGAACATTTCATCACAGGCAATAGCGTCCTCTATACTTACCTTAAGAAGGGTTCTCTTTTCAGGGTCCATAGTTGTTTCCCAAAGCTGCTCAGGGTCCATTTCACCAAGACCTTTATATCTCTCGGCTTCCACTCCGACCCTTCCGAGCTCCTCAATATATTTATCGCGTTCTTCATCAGAAAATGCATATCTTACATTTTTACCCTTATGCACCTTATAAAGAGGCGGCTGAGCAAGATATATGTGTCCCTCTTCAATAAGAGGTCTCATATGACGGAAGAAGAATGTGAGAAGAAGAACTCTTATATGAGATCCGTCAACGTCGGCATCCGCCATAATAATTATCTTTCCATAACGAAGCTTTGATATATCAAAATCTTCTCCTATTCCGCATCCGAGCGCGTGTATTATTGGAATTATAGACGTGTTTGAATAAACCTTGTCAAGTCTTGATTTTTCTACGTTAAGAACCTTTCCTCGAAGGGGAAGTATTGCCTGATAACGGCTGTCTCTGCCATCCTTTGCAGAGCCTCCCGCAGAATCTCCCTCTACAAGATATACCTCAGTAAGTCTTGTTTCCTTTTCCTGACAGTCGGCAAGCTTACCGGGAAGAGTAGATACTTCAAGAACATTTTTTCTTCTCGTGAGTTCACGAGCCTTTCTTGCAGCTTCTCTTGCGCGATTGGCAGTCATAGCTTTTTCAATTATTATTTTTGCGCTAGCGGGATTTTCTTCAAAATATTCGGAAAGTTTTGATGAAACTATGCCGTCAACGAGTGTTCTTATTTCACTGTTACCAAGCTTCGCTTTCGTCTGTGATTCAAACTGAGCATCCTTAAGCTTTACGGATATTATAGCAACGATACCCTCGCGGACGTCTTCACCGGAAAGTCCTTTATCATCACCCTTGATAACTCCGGTCTTTCTCGCATATTCATTTATAGCTTTTGTAAGAGCAGACTTAAATCCTGTTTCGTGCGTACCGCCTTCGATAGTAGACATATTGTTAGCAAATGAAATAAGAGTTTCATTATAGCTGTCATTATATTGAAGAGCAACCTCTGCAATAGAGCCGTTCTTTTCGCCCTTCATATATATTACATCCTTATGTATAGGTGTTCCGCGTTTTTCATTATTGAGATATTCAACGAAGGATATTATACCGCCCTCATAATGAAGAATCTCTTCTCTTTCCATTCCTTCTCTTTTATCGGTAAGAATTATCTTAACGCCCGCATTAAGGAAGGATTGCTCTCTCATTCTGGTAAGAAGTATTTCGTAATCGAAAACTGTTTCTTCAAAAATTTCCGGATCAGGCTTAAATCTTACAAAAAGACCTCTTTTATCCGTACTGCCCTCGCATTTGAAAGGTCTTGCCACCTTACCTCTTTCAAATCTTTCGGTATATCTCATACCGTCTCTGTGGTTAGCAACCTCAACCCATTCTGAAAGAGCATTAACAACAGATGCTCCTACACCGTGAAGACCTCCTGCAATTTTATAACCGTCTCCGCCAAATTTACCTCCGGCATGAAGAACAGTATATACAACCTCAAGAGTCGGAAGTCCGAGCTTTTCATTCATACCCGAAGGAATACCTCGTCCGTCATCCTCAACAGAAACGCTATTATCCTCCCATATAGTAACTCTTATAGCATCGCATTCACCTGCAAGGGCCTCGTCAATAGAGTTATCCACTATTTCGTAAACCAGGTGATGAAGTCCTCGTATAGACGTAGTTCCTATATACATACCGGGTCTTTTTCTTACCGCTTCAAGTCCTTCGAGAACTTGTATCTGACTATCGTCATAACCTCCGGTCAAATTTTTGTTTTCTTCCATTTTATGCTTTCCTTTCGTATAAATGACCGCATAGCATCATTCATAATATTTCGTTATAATCATCGCTTTCCATTCTCATTTTAAGTCCCTGCGATGATATTCTCGAAAGTTTTATTTTATATTTTTTCTCATTTTCTTCAATTTGTTCATGAAGAACGAAGGTTCTCGGAAGGTCAAAATCTCCGTACAGAATATTTCCTTCCTTTTCGTTTTTATTTATATATTTCTTTGTAACGGATGATACAGTTGAGCTATCTAAATCAAAAATACCTATCACGTTCTTTTTTCTTATATTTATTCCGTTTCCTATATGAAGATACATTAACCGAATCTTCCTCCGCTAACTTCTATAACAGTTCCTGCAGTCCGAAGTCTTTCGCAAGACGTTATTATTATCTGCCTGTCCTTCATTCCGCTAAGAACGAATCTCTGCCTTTTTTCATCAAGTTCAGAAAGAACGTCATCAAAAAGAAATACAGGATATTCAGAAAACATATCTCGGCTTACCTCTCCCTCTGCCATTTTAAGAGAGAGAACTATTGACCTTTGCTGTCCTTGAGAAGAATAAATTCTTGCATCCTTCTCATTTATCTTTATAACTATATCCTCTCTGTGAGGACCGTAAAGAGTAACTCCAGTAATTCTTTCCTTCATAATGTTTTCGGAAAAAATTTTCTTGTATTCTTCTTTTATTTTTTCCCTATCAACGATCTCTTCCAATGATACTTCCAAATCGCTTTTATAGAAAATTGAAATTTTTTCTTTTCTTTCGGAAATATCTTCCATGAAAGTTTTTGCGTATACTTCGAGCTTCTTTATATACTCTTTTCTTTTGATATATATATACGACGCGTATTCAGCTAAAGAATCCGACCAAGCTCTTAATTCTTGCTCATCAAAATAAAATCCTTTAGATGCGTTTTTTAAAATAGCGTTTCTGTTTTCAAGAGATTTTTTATAATCTGAATATATTGATATATAAGACGGATAGCATTGAGATATAGCAACGTTTAAAAATTCACGTCTTTCATCAGGCCCGCCCTTAACGAGTGTAAGATCATCAGGACAAAAAAGAACAGATTTAAAATTTCCTATCATTTCGGAAGCTCTATTTATTTTGTATCCGTTTTTCTTTCTTCTTCTCTCTTTACCTAAAAGGGCATACTCAAGAGTATTTATACCGTTTTTATCTTCATACTCTATTGAAATATTAAATCCTTCTTCTCCGAAACGGATAAGATCCCTCTCATCGCCTTTTCTAAATGATTTACCTCTTGAGAAAAAGTAAATACCTTCAACTGCGTTTGTTTTTCCTTGCGCATTTTCTCCGAGGAGAAGGTTTACCTTTTCATCAAATTCAAGAGAACAATTTTCAATATTTCTGAAATTTTGAGCCTTAAAACTCTTTAATATCATTTGTCATTCATTCTTACAGGAAGAATCATATAGAAGTAATTGAATTTATCGTCCTTTTTAAGAGGCTCAATAGTTACGGCCTGAGTAGGACTCTTTAAGGAAAGTATTATTTTTTCTCCCTCAGCAACCTTTACGCTATTTATAAGATAACGGCAGTTAAATCCTATCTCTATATCAGATCCTTCATGCTCAGCATCCATTTCATCGTAAACCTTTCCGTTCACAGAAGAAGAGGTGAGTGAAAGAAATCTATCTTCAGCCTTAACCTTAACGTAACTCTTTCCGCTTCCTTGGATTTTCTCTTCAGCTATTATATTTGCTCTTTCAAGACCTGAAAGAAGTCTTTCTCTTTCAACAACGACCTTTATATCATTATCCTTTGGAATAATTCTGTTATAATCAATAAATTCGGAATCTATGGTTCTTGTAAAGAATATCATATCTCCGCAATTAATTACCGCATGCTTTCTCGTAAGATAAACTTCTACCTTATCATCACTATCATCGAGTATTTTAGTCATTTCCGAAAGAGCATGACCGGGAATTATGAGAGAATACTTATTCTCGGAAACACCGAAATAATCAATATCGCAAGTAATATCGCATTTTGAAAGAGTGTAGCTGTCACAAGAAACAACCTCAAGATTATTTCCGTTAAAATTAAAGAAAGCACCTCTGAGCATAGGACGTATATCCTGTTCTGCGATAGAGTGAGATACCTTGCTTATCATTTTACGAAGAACGCTTCCTTCAATCGAGAAGCCCTGCTCAGTAGTAAGCTCGGGGAGAACGGGAAATTCGTCGGCATTCATCGCAAACATAGAAAATGATGCTTTTCCTGAAGATATGGTACAGTTAAGCTTATCGTTTATATCTATCGTTATTTCTTGTTCGGGAAGAACTCTAACAGTTTGATAAAAACGCTGCGCATTAATTATAAATCTTCCTTCTCTTTCTATATCAGAGGGAGTGAAGGTTGCGCGCACGCCCTTGTTCATGTCGTATGTAGAAAGTCTTACCGTACCGTCACCGAGTGTTTCAAGAAGAACTCCTTCTATTGAAGTTATAGTATTTTTGTTTGAAACTGTTCCCATTGCGGGAGTAAGTTTATCCATAAGAGTAGATTTTAAAACTGTGAATTTCATTTGTTTATCCTTTTCTTAAAAGAAATTTTGCGGAGCAAAGAATTAATGTATTTTTTGTAGGAGTTGTAGTAGTAGGAGATGTTGAAATTGTGGAAATCTTTTTAATCAATGAAAAATAAAGGATTTATTCGCGATTTTTTTAACTTTTTATCCTCATTTTTTATGTTAAAAAGTTAATCTTTTCTTTTTAACGTTTTTTTAGATGTTATTAAACAAGTTTTCAACAGGATTTTTTCCACATAAAAACATATTTTTGTGGAAATCTTATTTTCCTTTTATTTCCTTTATTATCTTTTTTATGTCGCTTTCGGTTTTTATCATTGTTTTTATGTTAGTAGAAACTCTTTCGCACGAAGCCATAACCGTACTGTGATCACGCGAGAATATCTTTCCTATTTCGGAATAGGATTTATCCGTAAGCTTACGGATGATATACATTGCTATGTGACGGGCGTTTGCAACAGCATCCGTTTTCTTTTTAGACTTTAATTCTTCAATTTCTACTCCGTAATATTTTGAAACGGTTGAAATTATTCTGTCAATCAAAATATCTATAGGAACGTTACCCGGGTCGATTACCGAAATAACCTCGTCAATAGATTCTTTTGTAACCTCTCGTCCTGTCATTGCGTTCATAGCGCCAAGTTTTTTAATAACACCCTCTATCTGACGGATGTTTTCATGAAGTCTGCCTGCCATATAATCAACAAGATCATTTGAAATTTTAAGACCTATAGACTCTGATTTTTTCTTTATTATAGCAGCGCGGAGCTCAGGGCTTGGGGGTTGTATATCCGCAATAAGTCCGCCTTCAAATCTTGTCCGCAATCTATCCTCAAGCGGTTTTATTTCATGCGGAGGTCTGTCAGACGTAAGGATAATTTGTTTATTTGATTCATAGAGATAAGAGAAGGTATGGAAGAATTCTTCTTGAGTCGAAACCTTACCCGCGATAAATTGAATATCATCAATAAGAAGAACGTCAGCACCTCTGTATTTTTCTTTAAATTCCTGCGTTGAATAAGTTGAGATAGCTGATATAAGCTCGTTCATGAAGTCTTCGCATTTTTTATAAACGATTTTTAAATTAGGATGCTTTTCCTTCATGTAATTTATAACAGCGCAAAGTAAATGAGTTTTTCCAAGACCTGAATTACCGTGAATAAAGAGAGGATTAAAATCTGTAGCGGGAGTGTTTGCTACAGCAAAGCAAGCTGCCTTTGCAAACTTATTTGAAGCACCCTCTATGAAACTCTCGAATGTATATTCATCAAGAATGTTTTTCTTTTCTTCGCTGTTAATACCGGGATTATCACCGAGAATAGTTTTTATTTTTTTAGCTCTGTCCTCGTTTTCTTTTTCTTCTTCCTTTGAAGGAATCAGATTTAAGGGCTCTGAATCGGATTCATTTTGATTCATTTCCTCGGCAGATCTTATTTTTATACGAACCTCAAATCCTATTATTTCTGCAAGAGATTCGGATATGAGATCTATGTATTTATTTGTAAGAATTCTTTTTCTTAGCTCTGTCGGAGTTGAGAAAACAGCTTCTTCTTCATCAAGAGATAAAAGAACAAAATCGCCGAACCAAAGTTTAAAGGTTGACGGAGCGGCATTAAATTTTTCTTCGATGGAAGGAAGCATGGCGTCTACTATGCATTGTAATTCGTCCATAAAAAACCTGCCTTTTTAACGAATTTGATAGAAAAACATTATATTTTTTCTATTATAATATAAATAACACTTATATTATAACATATAAATATTTAAAATGCAAGTAAAAGTTTACAAAAAACATCTGGAAAATATAAATAAAAAAGCTGCTTTGAAAAAATCAAAACAGCCACAAAAAACTAAAAATAAGGGTAAAAAAGGTAGAAAATCAGCTTCTTTTTGGTTTTCCTTTGAAAATAAGACAAACAAGATAACCAAAAATAAGTGCAGAAGAGCAACCTACTGAGGCAGCGCAGAAAGGACCTTTTAAAATTCCCAAAAATCCGTTTTCATCTATAGATTCCATAACACCCTTTGCGATATTACCTCCAAAACCTATAAGAGGAACTGAAGCTCCGGCTCCCGCTAATTCAAAAAGAGGCTCATAAAGACCTACACCGCCGAGAAAAACTCCGAAGCAAACGAAAAGAACAAGAATGCGGGCGGGAGTGAGATTTGTCATATCTATCAGTATTTGTGCTATGACACAAATACCGCCCCCTATGCAAAAAGCCATAAGAAGTCTAAATAAATCCATTTTTATAAAAATCCTTTCATCAGTTTGATTCGTGTTCTATTTGTACCAAGGGAGCAACACCTAAAATGTGTTCGCCCTGGCAAACGCTTGAAGTACTCATAAGAGCTCCTGTTGACAAAAGAAGAATTTTCTTAAGAGTACCTTCTTCTACCATTGGAAGAATATAACTTGAAAGAACAGAAGCTGAGCAGCCGCAGCCCGAAGCTCCTGCATGAATATCCTGTGTTTTTTTATCATAGAGAATAAGTCCTGCATCACGGTGCAGAGAAGCAAGCTTGTTTCCGTATTTTGTGTTTTTTTCTTTAAGCATATCTTCAAGAATATCGCTTCCTATCTGACCTAAGTCTCCTGTTAGTATAAGATCAAACGTATCAGGGTCGTTTTCTTCAAAAAATCTTTCAATAGAATCAAATGCCGCAAGGGCCATAGCTGCTCCCATATTGCTTTGATCCTTTGTATATCCGTCAATTATTTTTCCAGGCATAAAAGCGGATATTTTAGCGCGGAAAGGATCTTTACTTAAAACAAAAGCTCCGGCAGCAGTTGCGGTCCATTGAGATGAAGGTGTTCTTTGTCCACCGTATTCGAGAGGAGTTCTAAATTGACGCTCAGCGGCGCAGTTATGAGAAGAAGTAACGGAAGCACCTCTTGTATAGCTTTTTGAAGAGGAAAGCATAGCGGAAAGAACGAGAAGTCCTTCAGTACAGGTTGAACAAGCTCCGTAAAGACCTAAAAAAGGAACACCGAACGTAAAAAGACCTCCGAATGAAGCTACGCACTGATTCTGAAGATCTCCGGCAACAAGAACGTTTAAATCATCAGGCATTATTTTTTTCTTTCCGAGCGCGAGATTTAAAGCAATTCTGCTCATTTCGCCCTCTGCTCTTTCCCACGTTTTCATACCGAATCGATCTTTTTCATCAATAAAATCAAATTTGTCTCCGAGAGGCCCCTTACCTTCTTCAAAGCCCCCGACTGAAGAATAGGATTCAAAATAAATTCCTTTATCAAGATATGTTATTTTTTGCATAAGAAACCTCATAAAAATAAACTTACAATATAGTAGATAATTCCAAGGATAGTTCCCGAAAGAATTCCGTAAAGAATAACAGGTCCTGCGACAATGAATATTTTTGCTCCTACTCCTAATATAAGTCCCTCTGATTTTGTATCTATTGCAGGAGAAACTACTGAATTTGCAAAGCCTGTGACGGGAACGAGAGTGCCTGCACCCGCATATCTTGCTATTTTATCAAAAACTCCAAACCCTGTAAGTAATGACGCAATTAATATAAGGCTTACTGTAACGAGAGTATAAGAATCCTCTTCATTTATTCCTAAAAAAATATACAGATTTGAGAGAAGCTCTCCGAGAAGACATATAGACCCACCGAAAATAAAAGCAAAAGAAGAATCCTTGAAAATTTTTGATTTAGGCGTTCTGTTTTTTATTCTTTTCTTGTAAGATTCTGATTTTTCCATAAGAACAAAATTCCTTCCACGGTTTATATTATGATTTTTTACATAAAAGGGGAAAAATATTCTCGCATATAAGCATTGAAAGCTTGTTTTGTGTGTCGTAAAAGAAAATATTCTGTCTTGACAAAGAAAAAGAAATATAATATAATTGACGCGAAGGAAAATGAAAGGAGATAAAAATGGAAAATAGTTATGATTTCCGCTCGGAATCAAATGAAGATAACGAGAATTTAAACAAAGATAATAGTGAATTATCAAATGAAAATAATGCAGTAGCTCCGAGAGAAACCTTTTATCACAGTATTTCAACTCCCGAAAAGAAAGAAGGGCAGGATAGATACTATGAGATATTTGACAAAAATAAACCAAAAACAATGGGATGGTCCGTGGTCTCCTTAGTTCTTTCCGTAATTTCGGTGATATGCTGTTTTCTCGGATGGGGAGGACTTATTATAGGTGTTCTGGCAATTGCGTTTGCCTTAGTATCCAGATTTAATCTCGGTTATTTTGATACAATGTCTGTAATAGGGCTTATTGCAGGCATCTTCGGTGTGGTTTTTGGTGCCGTTGTAATGATATGGGAGATTATTGTTGAAGCAAATATGCTTATGGCTTTATCTGTCTGCTTGTAATGAGCAGTCTTTAAAAGAAAGGATTAATAATGAGTGTTTTTGATGTATTAGCGCTTCTTTGCGGACTTGCCCTATTCCTTTATGGAATGGAGGTTATGGGTGATTCGTTGAAGAAGAGTGCCGGTGCAGGCTTAAAAATGATGTTGATGAAGATGACGTCGAATCCGTTAAAGGGCTTCTTTCTCGGATTTGCGGTTACAGCAATAATTCAATCATCTTCCGCTACGACCGTCATGGTAGTAGGTTTTGTTAACTCCGGAACTCTTACTCTTGCTCAAGCGGTTGGAGTTATCATGGGAGCTAACGTATGAACGACGGTAACTGCTTGGCTGACGGGACTTTCGGGAGTCAACGAAACGGCAGGCGAAACTCTCGGTTGGATGAAATGGCTTACTCCTGATGCATGGATGCCTATTCTTGCTGTTATAGGAATTTGCTTGCTTATGTTTTCAAAACGCGGCAGAAAAAAGGATATAGGAGCTATATTACTTGGATTCGCAGTATTGATGACAGGTATGGACCTTATGTCTTCCGCGGTTTCGGGACTTAAGGATGACGCAGGATTTGCTTCTATTCTTACTATGTTCTCGAATCCTCTGCTTGGTGTTTTGGCGGGAGCTGTTCTCACCGCTATTATTCAGTCCTCGTCGGCATCCGTGGGTATACTTCAATCATTAGCGACAACAGGTCAGATAAGCTACGGTATGGCGATACCGATAATAATGGGTCAGAATATAGGTACTTGTATAACGGCTATACTGTCCTCAATAGGAGCAAACACGAACGGTAAGAGATCCGCATTTATCCAGCTTTACTTCAACGTAATAGGAACTGTGATTATGCTTATCCCGTTCTGCATAGTAAGATATTTTGTAGATCTTGCTATCATAAATGCACCTATAAATATGTGGGGAATAGCAACCGTTCATACTATGTTTAATATTCTTGTAGCTCTGATTCTCGGACCGGTTCATAAATGGCTTGAAAAGCTTGCTGTTGCAACAATAAAAGATAAAGAGGAAAAAAACGAAAAAACACATCTTCTCGACGAGCGTCTTTTTGCAACTCCTTCTGTTGCGGCTGAAAGCGCTGCTGTAGTAACACGCTCTATGGCTAAGATGGCTTCCGAATCCTTGGAAAAGGCTTTGACTTTATTCAACTCTTATGACGCAAAGGTTGCCGAGGAAGTTCGCAAGCTTGAAGAAAAAGCAGACGTGTATGAGGACGTTATAAGCTCTTATCTAGTTAAGCTTTCAAGTCATGATATGTCTACGCAGGACTCGAATCTCGTGAATAAGCTTCTTCACGTAATTGGTGATTTTGAACGCATATCAGACCATGCTGTTAATATTGTCGAGTCTGCCGAAGAAATGAGAGACAAGAAAATCGAATTTTCTTCGGAAGCAAAACGGCAGATATCCGTAATGGAAAGGGCTGTTTCGGATATAGTTAAAATGACTTGTAAAGCGTTTGAAGAGAACGATACGGAGCTCGCGATAAATATAGAACCTCTTGAAGAGGTGGTAGACGAGCTTCGCGACAAAATCAAGAAAGGTCACGTTATAAGACTTCAAAAAAGCGAGTGTTCAATTGAACACGGATTCGTACTTTCGGATATTCTTACTAATTTTGAGAGAGTTTCAGACCATTGCTCAAATATTGCCGGTTGCATTATAGAACTTTCCGAGTATGATTCACTTAATGTTCATGAATATGTAGACAAAGCAAAGCATAGCGATGAAACATTCCGAAGCATGTTTGAAGAATACAGAAACAAGTACGTTATATGATTGTGTAAAAAATAAAAGGGTAGCTCTTTTGAGCTTCCCTTTTGATTATCGTTTTGTTTTTATTTTGACTTTTACCCGCGTTCGATTTTCTTTTTTGATAACTTAGATAAAAGCCTTTTAATTCTTTCGTTATTCTTTTGAATGTCGCTCAGATAGAAGGAGAAGCAGAATCCTAAG
>JAZRHO010000030.1:0-35023 GCA_045644805.1 Eubacteriales bacterium
ATAGGTGGTTGTCTTCCTAAGACCGCTTGGCCTCCGACTTCTTCTGTATGCGAATATTTTTGTCTCCCATAGGTTTTTTGGAAAGGAGCAAGGATGCGAAGATACGAAAATGTACCGATAGAACGCTTGAAACCTTATGAAAACAACGCAAGAACGCACAGTGACAAGCAGATTGAAAAGATCACAAATTCAATAGCAGAGTTTGGCTTTATAAATCCCATCCTGATAGATAGCAATTACGGCATTATCGCAGGACACGGAAGAGTTGAGGGAGCGAAAAGGCTTCCCGAAGATGTTGCGAAGGAAAAGTTACATAACGGCAATGAAGTGCCTTGCATATTTGTTGAGGATCTAACCGAGGAGCAGAAAAGAGCTTATATCATAGCTGACAATAAACTTGCCTTAGATGCAGGATGGGATTACGATCTATTGAAGATAGAGCTTGAAGAGCTTGACAATTTAGATTTTGACATATCGCTAACGGGCTTTGATATGGATATTATTTTCGATGATGACGGTTATTATGGCGATGAGCGAGAGCGAACAAACAAGGAATATAACCTTGATATAGTAGATCACGAAAATTTATCAAATGACTTTTGGCAGATGCCGACAATTAAAAACGATAATTATATTCCTAAAGATTTAATCGGTTTTAACTATGCCAAAACAAGCAAGGATAAAAACGTTGGTATTCACTTTTACATTGACGATTACCAATTTGAGAGGTTATGGAACGCACCTGAAAAGTATCTCGATATTTTGAGGGAATATGAGTGCATTTTAACACCTGATTTTAGCTTATATATGGATATGCCAATGCCTATGAAGATATGGAACATATACCGTAGTAGGCAGATCGGAGCTTATTATCAAGCAAGGGGCATTAAGGTGATCCCAACGGTATCTTGGGCAGAAGCGGAAACGTTTGATTTTTGCTTCTTAGGCATTCCGAAAGGAAGTATTGTATCGGTATCAACGATAGGAGTAAAACAAGACGAGGAAGCATTGCAGATATGGGAAGATGGAATGCGAGAAATGATTAAACAAATAGAACCGTCAGCAATATTGGTTTATGGCGGTGAATTACAATTTGATTATGGCGATATAAAGGTCATATATTTTGATAACAAAGTATTAAAGAATTGGAGGAACAGAAAGGAATAATGGGAGGAAGAGGAGCTTCAAGCGGAGGAAGCGGTTGGACGGGCGGTAATAGCACACTTAATCCCGCAGATATTGTATCAACCACCTCACTTATTAGTGCAAGAGAAGGAAAACAGCAAGAGGTTGACGAAACATTACAGACATTCAAGGATGTTTACGATGAGTACGGCTACATAATAGGCAACGATATAGAAATTGCAACCTTAAAAGGCGGTGGAGCAAGCACAATGGCTTATTATGATGGTTCAAACATTGCAATTAACTCATCGTATTTTGACAAGGCGAAAATGGAAGGTGCTTATGCAAAGTGCGTTGAGAGTGGTTTTCATCCATCACAGGGCAAAAAGACCGCTTTACAGGCGGTAGCATCACACGAATTGGGACACGCTTTAACGGATGCGGTTGGGGCGAAAATGGGAGCAGTTAAGGGCGACACAGCAACTGCAATTTTGAGAGAGGCTAAAAAGCAAGGTAAATTCAAGGGCACCGTGGCGGATATGGCAGGAAAAATTAGTGGATATGCAAAATTCAATCCAAGAGAATGTATTGCCGAAGCATTTAGTGATGTTTACTGCAACGGAAAGAAAGCAACAAAAGAAAGTCAAGCAATCGTAAATGTTATGAATAATTATCTTAAATAATAGGAGGATTAATAAATGGCAAAGAAAATTAAGTACACAGAACCAACAGGTTATTTTCCTGAGAGTGTAAGAAAAGAGTTCGGACTTGGGGAATATGCAAAAGAAGCACCCAAAAAGAAAGACGAGAAGAAAACGGCAACGGCAAAAAAGACAAGCGGAACAAAGAAAACGAAATAAGGGCAAGGGAGAGTGTAAAAGCTCTCCCTTTGTTATAGGTGAATAAATGGAAAAGGTGAATTTTAATATTCAAGAACAAGCGAACGAAATATTAAGAATTGCACAGAAATTCGGAGTTGAACAAAACTTTCTTTTCCTAACAACGTTCAAAAGGTATCAAGTACAGTTGACCATCCTAACTGAGTTGGAGCAAAAGATCAAAGAGGATGGAACGCTTGTAACAAAGGAATATGTAAAAGGCAGGGGTAACATTTATACGCATCCTGCTATTAACGAATACAACAAGACCGCAACTGCATCAAATCAAACAGTCGCTACACTTATCAAGATCATCAAAACGTTGAGAAGCGAAGATGAAGATACAGAAAGCGAAGATGAACTTCTAAACGCATTGGGCATCAGGTGAGACAATGAAAAACGCATATATTCATAATAACAAAGCCTATATATATGCGAAAGAGTGTATTAAGTCAAAAGAAGCTCCTAAATACGTAAAAAAACAATGTAAGAAGTTTATCGAGATCGCAGACGGTAAGGACAAAAAGTATTGTATCAACGAAGAAAAAGTAAAACAAATTGAAAATGTATTAAAGCTATTGATAATGCCGAAAGGCTTGAAAGCGGGGCAAACGTTATACGAATGTTCTGCCAATTATCAGTGGCTTTTTTATATATCCATATTGGCGGTTGTATATAGAGAAGATAAAGCAAGGCGAAGATACGAAACAGGAATTTTGGAAATCTGCCGAAAAAACTTTAAGACATATACAGTCGGAACACTATTTCTATTGCTGTTCCTATTAGAGCCGAGATTCAGCAAATTTTATTCCGTAGCTCCTGACGGAACGTTGTCAAGGGAGATTAAAGAAGCAATAAGTGAAACCTTAAAGGCAAGCCCATTGGTGTATATGCACAAAGACGAGCCGAGGTTTAAGATCCTGAGAGATTATATCTCATTTAAGCTCACCGAGAGCCAATTTATTCCGCTTTCCTATTCAACATCAAGGTTGGATGGTAGATTGCCAAACGCTTTTGTGGTTGATGAAGTCGGTGCTTTGCCGAACTCATACCCTATTGAAGCGATGAGATCAGGACAGCTAAACATAAAGAATAAAATCGGTTGCATAATATCAACGAAATATCCGACCGCCAATAATCCTTTTGAGGATGAAGTCAATTACGCAAAGCGAGTGTTAGATGGACTTGAAGAGGATGAGACGGTATTTGCTTTATTGTATGAACCTGACAACACGAAGAATTGGACAACGGATGACATTATATTGAAGCAAGCCAATCCCGTAGCGTTAGAGATCCCCGAAATATGGGCTGACTTGTTAAAGAAAAGAGCAAGAGCCATAGCGATGGAGAGTGCGAGGGAAAACTTTTTAACCAAGCACTGCAACATCATCTATCAGGGTGTAGGCACAGAGAGCTTCATCGACATTAACGATCTAAAGCAATGCAAGGTCAATAAGATAGATTGGCAAGGCAGAGGGGTTTATATCGGTGTTGACTTGGCTATGACAAATGATAACTGTTCTGTCGCAATGGTAGCCGAAGAAGATGGAAGAATAATGGCTGATGCGTGGGCATTTATTCCTGAAGGTCGCATTGATGAAAAGATACAGTTTGAAAAAATAGATTATAGGCGATTTATTGAAGCTATGAAGTGCATAGCTTGCGGAAACAAGACCGTTGATTATGGTGTTATAGAGGATTTTGTATTCTGTATGGAGGAAAGGTTCGGAGTGACGATTAAAGCATTAGGCTATGACCGTTTTAATGCTTTATCTTCTGCTCAAAAGTGGGAAGGTGGAAACGGTGGAGAACGTGCGGGCATTAACTGCATACAGATCCGTCAGCACAGCGACACTTTACATCCACCAACCAAACTTTTATATGAAAAAATAGTCAATAAAGAGTTTGAGTATGAACCTAACACGTTGCTTGAGATCAATTTTGAGAACGCAAGATGCACGTTTGACACAAACTTAAACCGTTATGTGCATAAGAAGAAGTCAAATGGCAAGGTGGATATGGTAATGGCGATATTAAATGCCACATATCTGCTTCAACGAGATATTATTTTTGAAGATGGCTTTATATGCCAAGTATTCTAACGAAAGGAGGAAGAAACTATGGGATTATTTAGTAAAAACAATCGTGAAGAAGTGATGGACGAAACACACGTTGATGATCTTTTGCTGAGAGCACTGTTGCAGGGACAGACAGTTGATCGAGCAACAGCCTTATCAATTCCTGTGATAAGCGGTTGTGTAGATTTGATCTGCAACACCTTTGCAATGATACCGTTCAAGCTCTATAAAGAAACAATCGAGAACGGAAAAAGGTCAACGGTGGAGGTTGCAGATAATAGAGTTAAGATAATCAACGAAGATACCACGGACACATTGGACGGATTCCAATTCAAAAAGGCAATTTGCGAAGATTACCTTCTCGGTCAGGGCGGTTATGCTTACATCAAGAAGATAAGAAATGAATTTGTCGGTCTTTTTTACGTTGAGGATAAAAAAATCGTACTCCAAAAGAATACTGATGCAATATTCAAGAGATTTGACATAATGGTGGATGGCAAAACCTATAAAAACCACGAATTTATCAAACTTTTGAGAAACACCAAAGACGGAGCAAGCGGAAAAGGCTTGACGGAAGAAATAAGTCAAGCGTTGGAAACTGCGTTTAGGAGATTAAGATACGAATATGAGCTAACAGCAACGGGTGGATCACGCAAAGGCTTCTTGAAGTCGCAGAAGCACCTTGACGAAAAGTCAATGAAAGCTCTTAAAAAGGCTTGGGAAGATTATTACGCAGGAAACGCAAATACAGTTGTCTTGAATGACGGTATTGACTTTCAGGAAGCAAGCAACTCATCTCAGCAGAACGAAATGGACTCCAAAACAAGAACATTTGCGGATGAAGTGAGAGAAATATTCCATTTACACACCAATTATGACGATTTCATCAAAAACGCAATAATGCCTATTGCTACCGCATTTGCTACCGCATTAAACAGAGACTTTTTGCTTGAAAAGGAAAAACAATCTTACTATTTCGCACCTGATACCAAAGAATTGTTAAAGGGTAGCCTTAAAGAACGTTACGATGCGTACCGAATTGCCATTACAACGGGCTTTAAGACACGTAACGAGATCAGGTATATGGAAGATGATGATGCGATAGAAGGTCTTGATATGATCACATTGGGTCTTGGTGAGGTACTGTTGAACGCAAACACGGGCGAAATCTATACACCTAACACCAATACGCTTGTCAAGATGGGTGCAAGTGGCACACAAGGCACACTTACCCCGCCCGAAAACAATACGCAACAGAACGAAAATTAAAGGCATAAGAGAGGGGGTGAGAGAATGAAGATCGAAGTTAGAGAGGATAGTGTTGTTGTTACAGGCTATGTCAATGCAGTAGAACGATATTCAAAGCCCATTAAAGCTAATTTGAGGGGCAAAATGCAGAGATTTATTGAAAAGATCAAAGCGGGAGTATTCAAAACGGCATTGAAGCGAAATGACAACGTAAAGGTGCTCCTGAATCATAATCCCGATAGAGAGCTTGCAAACACGCAAGACGGAACTGCAAGACTTGAAGAGGATAACATCGGTTTGAGAGCAGAAGTTACCATAACGGATGCCGAAGTGGTAGAAAAAGCGAAAAATAACAAGTTGGTCGGTTGGAGCTTTGGCTTTTATTCAAACGCTGACGATGTAGGCGATGACGGATCTATTACAACGAGAACGGTCAATGATATGGATTTGGTCGAGGTGTCGATATTGGATGATACAAAATCACCTGCATATTACGGCACAAGCATTGAGACACGATGCGAAGGTGAAAAAGAGTTGGAGATTAGAGCAACTATCGAGGAGATTGAAGCAGATGCACAGAAAAAGCACGAAGCAATCAATGAGCAAGAAAAAACTGATTGGAAAGCTATTGATGATCAGCACAAAGCGGTTGACATCGAAAAGGAAAAGCAGAAATTGGAACTCTTTGCGGAAATGGTTGCGAGTAAAATTGTTGAAAAGATGAAAGCATCCGAAACAACCAAGAGGGCAGAAGAACAGCCCGAAGAAAAAACGGAAACCGAAGAAACTGAAAAAGCAACCGAGGAAACCGAAAAACGAGCAGTTGATTATTCTGTATTCGAAGAAAGACTTGCCAAATTAAACTAAAGCCCGAACAATGAAAATTGTGCGAAATAAAGGAGGAACTATGAATATTAAGGGTCTTGAAGAAAGAAGAAGCGACCTGAAGGGTCAGCTTGAAGCAATGCTTGACACCGCAAAGGCAGAGGAAAGAGCGATGACAAGCGAAGAAATTACCAAGTTTGATGAACTTGAAAACGAAATTAAAAATATTGATGCAACAATCGAAAGAGAGGAAAGAACAAATATGAACGAGAACAAGGAAATCGTAAAGGATGCAACTGTTGAAGAGAGAGACATTAAGTCCTTCGCAGACTACATTAGAAACACCGTAACAGGTATTGAGAGCAGAGCAGAGACAAATCTTACAAAGGGTGATAACGGTGCGGTTATTCCCAAGACTATTGTCAAGAAGATTGTAGAGAAGGTTGAGGACATTTCGCCTATTTACAAGATGGCAACTAAGTACAACATCGGAGGTACAGTCAACGTTCCCAAGGAGGACAACACAAGCGATACCATCACCGTAGCTTACGCTAACGAGTTTGCTGAGCTTGAGAGCCGTGCTAACAAGTTTGCTACCGTTGAGCTTACAGGCTTCCTCTATGGAGCACTTACAAAGATCGCAAAGTCTCTTCTTAGAAACTCCGACTTCGATCTTACCAATTGGGTAATCAACAAGATGTCTAAGCAGATCGCTAAGTTTATTGACGGTGAGCTTATTAATGGTACATCGGGCAAGATTAGCGGTGTCGCAGGTTCTTACGATGCTACCAATATGAAGGTAACACTTGCTAAGGCATCTGCCATTACCGCAGATGAGCTTATCGACACTCAGGAGCTTATCCCCGATGCATATCAGGCAGATTCTATTTGGGTTATGAACAGAGCGACAAGAAAGGCTATTAGAAAGCTGAAGGACGGTCAGGGCAACTACCTTCTTGAGAAGGACAGCACATCCAAGTGGGGTTACAAGCTTATGGGCAATGATGTTTATTGCACAGACAGAATGTCTGCTCTTGGCACAGCTTCCAAGCCTGTTGTAATGTTCGGTGATTTTTCGGGTCTTGCCGTTAAGGAGGGCGAAAAGACCGAGATTCAGGTGCTTACCGAGAAGTTTGCAACTCAGCACGCTATCGGTGTAGTTGCTTGGGGCGAGCTTGATGCAAAGGTTGAGGACACACAGAAGATCGCAGTTGCGGTAACGGGTTCTGCAACCTAATTAACGAGTAGTACGATAATGTTCGGGCAACCTCGATAAAGGAGGGGGACATAATGGTATCAAAAGTAAGCGAAATTACCATTGAAGATGTTGCAAGTTACATAAGGGTTGACGATTATGAGGACAGCAACATCGAAACATATCTAAATATTGCCAAAAATTATATTTCAAGCTATACGGGTATTCCTGTAACAAGCGAAGAGGGGGAAAGCTTGGATGACTTCCCTGATTTTGTAATTGTTGCGTATATTCTTTGTCAGGATATGCACGATAATAGGACTTTATATGTTGATAAAACCAACATAAATAAAATGGTGCAGACTATATTGGATATGCACACAAGGAATAACCTATGATAAACGCAGGGGAATATAACAAGAGAATATCCATATTCAAGGAAGAGAGCAAAGAGGACAGTGCGGGTTTTATCACTAAAACCAAAAGCATTGTCCTTAATGCTTGGGCAAAGGTAAAAACCACAAAGGGATATACTTTAATTGTAAACAACACCGACTTTGAAAAAGCATATACCAATTTCACAATTAGATTTCCCAAAAAGGAAATTACAAGGGATATGCTCATAGAATACAATTCAAAGATCTATTCTATCGAATACTTAAACAACATTGACGAAGCTAACATAGAGCTTGAAATTCAGGCGAAAGTGGTGGTAAAGTAATGGCAAAATTCCAAAGCGAATTGCCGAATGACTTAATAAAAGTATTTGAGGATTTAGAAACGGATTGCGATAAGATATTCGGTGAAATGTGCAAGTCGGGAGCAGAGGTTGTTTATAACAACGTAAAATCCAATATGAGTAAAGCGTTCAAAAGCACAAGATCGTTGGAAAAAGGGTTAAAGATAACTAAAGTATATAAAACTCCGAGCGATGACGGTATAAATGTTCATATAGGTTTTTACGGCTATAATGATGAGGGAGTGCCTATTCCCTTAATTGCACAAGCGAGGGAATACGGTACAAGCTCAGGTGAAGCCAAGAAACCGTTTTTTAGAAAGGCTTTTAAGAAAAAAGACATTGAACAAGCAATGCAGAAAGTACAAGACAAATATATTAAGGGTGATTGAGTATGAATGAAGAATTAAAGTTAATATTGGGTGAAAATCTTATTATTGCGAAAGAACAGATACCCATCGCCCATTTGCGATATAAGGGCAAATCAAAGAAGTTTGTTACTTGGACTATCACGGGTGAAGCACCTGCATTGTCCGCCAACGATGAGGATCTGTGTAGCATTTGCTCCGTTGATGTGGATATTTTCAGTGATGGCAATTATTTAGATATTGAAAGACAAATCAAACAAAAAATGAAAAATAATGATTGGGTATGGGTTGAAGATAGCGAAGAAATGTATGAGGAAGATACAGGGCTTTATCACAAAACCTGCTCATTCGAGAAAGAAAGGATATTGTAATGGCAAGAATTGGTTTTAAGAAAGCAAAATACAATAAAATTGTCGGTGGTGCTTATGCACCTCTTACCGATAAAAAAGTGCCTGTATTTGAAAAGGTAGTAGATGAAAAGTTTGCTCCTGAATACAACACTGCTGAATTGTATGCAAATGATGGACTTGCAGAGAGCGATTATAGCTTTAAGAAGGGTACACTTTCCCTTACCGTTTCTGATGATGATGACAAGCTGTGTGCAGAATTGCTTGGCAATACCATTGCAACAGAAGGCGGTGAGGTAACATCTAATATTGGTGATACCGCTCCCGAATTTGGTTATGGTCACATCATCCCCAAGATGGTTGGCGGTGCGAGAAAGTACAAGGTTGAGTTCTTCCCGAGAGTTAAATTCACGAAGGTAACGAGTGATAATAAGACAAGAGGCGAGAGTGTGGAGTTTAGCACAACCGCTATTGAAGGTACGGTATTTCCTCTTGAAACTGCTCTTAATGGACTTAAAGAGGGTGATTGGGAGAAGCATCAAACATTTGCAACACTTGCGGAAGCGGAAACATATCTTGACGGATTGCTTACACCTGCAAACGCATAAGAAAATAAAATAGCGGGGGTTTTTGCTCCCGCTTTTACTTTTAGGAGGAAATATGCAGAACAAAATTACTTATATTGAAGCCGAAAACAGAAAATACCCGATTGTATTTAACATTAATGTTATGGAGGAAATTCAGGAAGCATACGGTAGTTTAAGTGTTTGGGGTAGCATTGTAGAGAATGCGGATGGTGGAGAACCTAAAATCAAAGATCTTAAAAATGGTCTTGTGATGATGATCAATGAGGCTATCGACATTGAGAACGAGGAAACGGGTGCAAATGCACCTATGGTAAACTCTAAGCAGGTTGGTAGATTGATTACTGAGGTAGGATTTGAGGTGATCACTAAGAAAATTCAGGAGCTTACCGTTGCATCCACCAACACGGGAGATAACGAAGGAAAAAACGAGTAATCCGAGAAACCGAAGATGATGAGATAGATTTTTCTTGGATCTTATATGTAGGACACTGCTTATTGGGATATACAGATAAAGAGGTCGGTAGAATGACACTAAAAAAACTCTTAAAAATGTATAAACACTATAAAAATCATTACGATTTTACTTTAAGCGGTAGAACATATAGAGAATTAGAAGAATATGCAGATCACGAAGGGGAATTTTTACCCGATTGATAGGTTTTCTCGGACAATTATATAAATACAAATCAAGAAAGGAGGAATACAACAATGGCAGGTAAAAGTTTTGGCGGTTCAGTCAAACTGACGGGCGAAAGTGAATATCAAAAGGCTTTAAGGGGCATTACGGACAATCTCAAAGTGCTTAACAGTGAGATGAAGGTTGTTACTTCCCAATATGACAAAAACGATAATTCATCTCAAAAGCTGAAGGCAACAAGCGAAGTGCTGAACAAGAAAATTGAAGAGCAGAAAAGCAAAATAGCGGTATTAAAATCTGCATTGGCACAGGCAGAACAGGAAACGGGAAAGAATAGCGATACCACAAAGAAGTGGCAAGTACAGTTAAATAATGCCGAAGCTGAATTAAACGATATGAACAAAGAGCTGAAGGATCAGCACGGTAATTTAGACAAGTCGGGTGAAAAGGCATTGAAACTTGGCGATATTATCAAGGGCAATCTTATAAGCGAAGGCATTATATCGGGAATAAAAGGACTTGGTAAAGCTATCGGTGCGGTTGGTTCTGCGTTTATTGATATAGGCAAGCAAGCTGTTCAATCATACGCTCAGTATGAGCAGTTGGTTGGCGGTGTTGATACTCTTTTCAAAGATAGCTCTGCAAAAGTACAAGAATATGCAAGTAATGCTTATAAAACATCGGGTATGTCGGCAAATGAGTATATGGAAACTGTTACATCATTTTCTGCAAGCTTGATTAGTTCATTGGACGGTGATACTGAAAAGGCAAGCGAGGTAGCAAATAGAGCTATTATTGATATGTCGGACAATGCCAATAAGATGGGTACAGATATATCGTCAATACAGAATGCTTATCAAGGCTTTGCAAAGCAGAATTACACAATGCTTGATAACCTGAAGCTTGGCTATGGCGGTACAAAAGAAGAAATGGAAAGGCTGATCAGGGAAGCATCCCAAATGACCGATGTACAAAAGGAATTGGGTATAACCGTTACCGAAGGCGATATGTCTTTTGCTAATATTGCGAATGCAATTAGTGTTGTTCAAAAGAATATGGGCTTGATGGGTACAACCGCATCGGAAGCAAGCGGAACAATCTCGGGTTCAACGGGTTCAATGCAATCTGCGTGGCAAAACTTGATAACGGGCATTGCTGATGATAATGCCAATTTTGAAGTATTGGTGGGTAACCTTGTTGAGAGCATAGTCGGCAAAGATGGTGAAGGTGGCTTCATCAATAATATGTTGCCAAGAATACAGACAGCATTGGACGGTATTGTGACGATGGTAGTTAGCTTAACGGACACACTGTTACCGCAAGTGGTTGTTATTGGTACAGAGTTAATAACTAATTTGGTTGGCAGTATAAACGAGAATTTACCCGCTCTGTTAGAAAGTGCAAGCACAATACTTAATACATTGATTAACGGTATTGTTACATTACTGCCTACATTAGTACCCGTTGTGGTGTCAATGATAAGCACGCTTGTTAATGCGATTTTAGAGAATTTACCTATGATTTTGCAAATGGGAATACAGTTGATCGTTTCGTTGGCTGAGGGTATAGCCTCAATGCTTCCCGAATTGATCCCATTGGCAATTAATGCGGTCTTAAATTTGGTTGATACTTTGCTTGATAATATTGATTTAATTATTGATACAGGTATTGAATTAATTTTCGCATTGGCAGACGGTCTTTTAGAGGCTTTACCTCAGTTGATAGAGAAAATCCCTGTTATTATTAATAAGTTGATAATGGCTATAACAAACAATCTCCCGAAGCTCATAGAAATGGGTGTTGAGCTGACCGTTAAATTGGCGGTTGGTCTTATCAAGGCTATACCGCAGTTGTTGGCAAGCATACCGCAAATAATTACTTCCCTTATAAATGGAATAGGTAATTATTATTCAAAACTTGGCGAAGTTGGATTGAATCTCATTAAAGGCTTGTGGAACGGTATCAGTAATGCAGGTGCTTGGCTGAGAGACAAAATAAGTGGCTTCTTTGGCGGTGTTGTTGATAGTATTAAAGATTTCTTTGGTATTCATTCACCATCAAAATTATTCAGTGATGAAATCGGTAAAAACTTGGCTTTGGGTGTTGGAGAAGGCTTTGGCGATACAATGGCAGATGTGTCAGCGGATATGCAGGGAGCGATACCGACAGAATTTGATACAAGTGTAAATATGAATACATCCTCCTCTTATGGCTCTAACTATGATTATATGGTTACTGCATTTAAGGAGGCATTGAAGGGTGTAAAAGTGGTAATGAATAATAGAGAAATGGGAGCGTTTATCGTTAGTACGGTTGAGAGGGAGGTATATACTTAATGAATTATGTTATTTGGAATAATAAAGATAGCAGAGATATAAAAGAGCTCTTGATTAGTGAATTACCTCCAATAACAAAACCGAATATGCGAGTAGAAGAAACGGTAATTGACGGTGTGGATGGCTCAATTATCGAGGAATTAGGCTATGAGAGCTATGACAAAACTATTTCTATTGGCTTAAAAATCGGTGCTGAGGTTGATAAAATCATTGAATTTTTCACAGGAAACGGTGAGATAGTATTTAGCAATGAACCTGATAAATATTACATAGCAAGAATTATCAAAAATATAGACTATGAGAGACTATTGAGATATAAGGTTGCAAATGTAACTTTCAGGGTTCAGCCTTTTAAGTACAACCGTGTAGAAGTCCCCCGTGAAGCGACCTCCGAAAGACAGAGTATGATTGTTGAAAACCTCGGCAATCATACTTCAAAGCCGTTAATAACAATTACAGGATCAGGAACGGTTGAACTGAGCGTAAATGATAATGCGGTATGTCGATATACCTTCCCGAGCGATGAAAACACCGTATTTCTTGATAGCGAAAAGCAAGATGCCTATTGGGGAAATACACTGAAAAATAGGAATATGATCGGTGAATTTCCTATCTTTGAAAAAGGCAATAATGTACTCGCTTGGAGTGGTGCGGTTGAAAGCATACAAATAAGGAAATATAGTAGGTGGTTGTGATGATAAGAGTTTACGATGAAACCGAAAGACTATTTAATCACAATGGCATAAAAGCCCTTAAACCGTTGTTCGCAGAGGTGTTAAAGGTTGATAATGGCGATTATTTAATTGAGTTGGAAGATACACTTGATAATCTTGAATACTACCAAAAGGGGATGATAATTAGAGTTACAACTCCGTGGGGTATTCAAGGTTTTAGGTGTGATAATCCTATTATTCAAAACAATAGGATCTCCTGCAAGGCTTGGCATTTGTCCTATGACAGCAAGAACTATATAATTAATGAAGCAAATGCGAAAAAAGAAAACTGTAACGATGCTCTAAATCGCTATAATGACAATACCGACACGGAAAGCCCTTTTACCGTAATAAGCGATATTGCCACATTAGCAACAACAAGAGCGGATAAAAACTCCTTATTTGAGATGTTTACTAAGCTTGCAAATGTCTATTCGGGGCATTGGGAAAGAGATAATTATACCTTTGGCATAAAGTCAAGCATAGGGCAAGACAGGGGTGTTGTGTTAGCATATAACAAAAATATTACCGATATTGAAATTGAGGAAAATTGGGATAATGTTTGCACAAAGCTCCTGCCTTATACCACAGATGGAGAAACAGAGATCACATTAGACGAAACCTATGTTGAAGTAAGCGAAGCTTTATATGATATTCCATACACAAGGGCGGTTAAGTTTGAGCATAGCTTCAACAGGGAGAATTTTGATACCGAAGCCAAATATACAGCAACGGTTAAGGAATGGCTACACAGCGAAGCGTTGAATTACTTGGAGGCAAACAAAATGCCACAGGTAAACTATTCAGTTTCAGCAAGGTTGGATAACGTTTCCGATGTTGGAGATATTATCTATGTAAAACATCCCAAATGTAAGGTTGATATTTCCACAAATGTCATATCTGTAAGATATGATGCTCTCAAAGGAAGATACACGGCAATAGAGTTTGGTAACTTCAAGAAAAAAATTAAGAATTTCGCAAATGAAATTGTTTCAAAAGTTGAAGCGGATAGCGACAAAAAGATTGCCGACAATAACACATTATTACAGGCAGAGCTTGAAAAAGCAACATCGGGCATTAACTCAGTATTGTCAGGAAGTTATGTAATAAACAGTGGCAACGAGATATTGATAGTTGATAGACTGCCGAAAGAAGAAGCGTTATATTGCTTGAGAATCAACAGTGCGGGCATTGGCTTTAGCAAGACGGGCATATATGGTACTTTTAATAGTGCTTGGGCTATTGATGGAACGCTGAATATGCAAGAAATCAATGTTATCAATTTAACTGCATCGCTGATTAAAGGCGGTATTCTTAAATTGGGCGGTATAAACAATGCAAGCGGTACATTTGAGTTGTACGATAATTCAAACAGGCTGACAGCTTTAATGGATAAGACAGGCTTAACTGTTTATGCGACAAATGGCGATTATGTCAAGCTCAATGCAGAGGTAGGATTTGCGGGGTATAACAAAAACGGTACAAAAATTTATTGGGCAGACGGTGATCTGTTTAGTATGAAGAATGCTGAAGTGGAAAATGAAATAAAGATAGCGGGAAAAATTAAAATTGTTCCTGTATCAACAAGCGATAATGTCGGTGTTGGTTTTGTCGCTATTGGTTAAGGAGGGGTATATATGGCACAAGTAAGTTCGGGTCGTTTTTTAACGACATCTGCTGAAGGTAGAGCATTACAATTTGATTGGTCGGTTGACAATACAAACATCGGAAGCAATTACAAAGAAATATATTGGAGCTTGTACGGTGTAGGATGGGCAGGTGGTTATGTCACTTGCGGTAATTTCAAAGTAGTTATAGACGGTGAAACGGTTTATAGTTCAAGCACACGAATAGATGTTTATGCGGGAACTGTAATTGCGAGTGGTAAAAAGAAGATATATCACAACGATGATGGTACAAGATCATTTAGTGCAAGTGTTGAAGCAGGAATATATTCCTATGCGGTAAATTGTAGCGGTAGTGGATCTTGGGAATTGCCGACAATACCGAGAAAAGTCAATATAACGAGTTTTAATGTCAACCAAATAGACGAGACAAGCGTTTTATATAATTTCACCGTTGATCAGCCTTGCGATTATGCGTGGTATTCCACCGATAACGGTGCGACTTGGCACGGATTACCCAATACTAATATCGTAAGCGGTTTGACCGCAAACACAACATATCAGTTCAAACTGCGTGTTAGAATGACAACGAGCCAAATAACAACTGACAGTTCAACTTATCCACAGTCAACATATAATTATCCACATTGTATAGATAGCCCTGACTTTATCATTGGTGATAGCTTTACATTAAAGTTTTATAATCCGTTGGGTAGGCAAATAAGTGTAGTAGGATACGCTAAAAGTGATGGCTCACAAATATTTGCAGGAAGAACAACGGACACGAAATTAACAGGTTTTAATGTCAACGATGAAAACGGTGGTATGGATGCTATGTATAATAGCATACCAAATTCACAAAGCGGTGAGTATAAAGTTGAGGTTGCAAGTGATGTTACACCGATTATGTTAAGGGAAACGGGAAACACATACCGCATAAGAGGTAATGAGACACCCACAATAAACGCTTTTGATTACGTTGACGGAAACGATGCGGTTGTTGCGGTTACGGGAGATAACACACAGATAGTACAGAATGAGTCAATATTACAAGCTCGTTTTCATCCCGCAACTGCAAACTATGGGGCAGGTGGCATAACAAGTTATATTCTTGAATGCAACGGCATTAGCAAAGGCGGTTATGATGCAGGAACATATGAATTTGGCATAATTGATAGTTCAAGAGATGTTGAATTAAAGCTAACAGCATACGATAGCAGAGGTTTATCAGCTTCAAAAACTATTACCGTTAAAATGGTTGCTTACGAAATGCCCAAAGCTACCGTAGATCTGCGAAGGTTGAATAACTATGAAGATGAAACATATTTAACTGTTGATGGTTCGGTGTCAAGTGTACTTGGTAAAAACACTATGACGATACAATACCGATATAGGCTGTCAAGCGGTTCTTATGGTTCATTTGCAACGATAGGAGATAGAGCAACACAAACCTTATCGTTAGATAAAAACAATATTTATATATTTAATGTTGTTGTTACTGATATTTTTGGATCTAAATTTGACAAGGAATATAGGTTGGAAAAGGGTGTATTTCCTTTATTTATAGATACTGAGAAAAATTCAGTAGGAATAAATAAGCTACCATCAAAGGAAAAAGCACTTGAATTGGACGGACTATTGGTAACACACGCAAGAGATACAATACAAGCAGAAAGCGGTCAAACGG
Organism: Eubacteriales bacterium; assembly: GCA_045644805.1. Classification (GTDB taxonomy): domain Bacteria; phylum Bacillota; class Clostridia; order Oscillospirales; family CAG-272; genus UBA1740. The sequence continues at coordinate 16,386 of JAZRHO010000030.1, forward strand.
TTGAAATAGTGCTTGATTTGAATGGCGGTGCTAACGGTACAGCATTAGTGAACATTAGAATAATGGGGGCAGATTTGGAGATAGCAAGGTTATATTATGCCTTTAGATCCACTCAATATTTCGGTATTGGTACACTAATCACCGAATTGAATTATAACAACACTTCAGCTTCTGTTCCGTGTGCAATTGAAAATACAGTGGGTGGGTTGAAGTTTAGATTAACCAACAACCACACAAGCACGGTAACAATTAGGCATTCAATTATTGAACTGTGTTAAAGGAGGTGAGACGGTGGAAATTCTCGAATTTATAAAAGAATATTGGGTGATTATTACTGCATTCCTCGGAGAGATCGGTGTGCTTTGGGGATTTGTAAAAAACATTAACAAATCAACCAAATGCACATTAAGAAATGACATCTTGGATATTTATGACCGTTGCAAGGAAAGTGGCAAGATCACACATTATCAACTGCAAAGCATAATGTATTCTTATGACAGATACAAGAAACTAAAGGGCAACTCTTTTGTTGATGAGATCATTGATAGAATACAAGATTTTGAGTTAATTGATTAGGAGGAAATATGGAAGATAAAATATTAGTTAATCTTAGTACGGATGCCAACCATACCTTTGAATGCCCAACTAATATAATTGGTAGAGAAGGTGAGGGCTATACCTCACGATTTGAGATAACCATTCCTGAAAAGTTTACAGGTTGCTCGGTATATCTTGATTTTGAAAAGCCAAATGGTGAGAAACTGAGAACTCCGAAGCTGAATATGGAAAACGGTGTAGCGGTTTATGATGTTCATCCTTATCTGCTTACCGATGATGGGGAAATCAAAGCACAGGCGGTTTTGATAGCAGAAAACGGGCAGACTTGGAAAAGCTCTAAAAAGAAATATCATATACAAAAAAGTATAAACGCTATTGAAGAGATCCCCGACAAAGAGGACTTTATAACTGAGATGCAAAGGGTTTTGGAAGATATAGTAAACGCATCAGCCGAGGTCGAAGTGCAAGACGATAAAATTACCGCTATCGGCAAGCGTGTTACAACGCTTGAATCAGCAGTTTATGGTGACATTGCACAAGAGGTTGAGGATAATTCGGTTGCATATGTAAAAGATGTACCTTCAAACGCATTACCCTATGCGGAAATCAAAAAAATAGGTGGTATGACTTACAAGGATGCGGTAACACAGACAATCCGATCCGCTCCCGTGACAGAGGTTAAGAGCGTAGGGGCGAATCTTCTTCCGTACCCGTATGTTCACACAAGCGGGACACGAGGCGGTGTTACTTTTACCGACAACGGAGATGGTTCTATTACTGTAAAGGGTACTGCGACAACCACTACAAGTTTTAATTTTTACAACGGCAATATTTTTGAGGTTGGCAAAACTTATATTTTGGGAGTGGGCGTAATTGTTGCGTATAAAGATGCAAACGGCACTTCAAAATGGGTAGGTGGTGCAAGTCCTAATGCAACATCTCTCGCGTGGGCAAATGGTTATACCGTAGTGATGATTTATTATCAGGTGTCTGCTAATAAGTCGGTGGATGAAACAATTTATCCCTTTATCGTAGAATCTACTGACACACCCAAATACACCCCCTATAAACAGTTAATCACTGCCATACCCATTCCCGAAGCGGTTCAGGCTCTTGACGGATATGGTGATGGAGTGAATGAATCGGCATATAACTATATTGATTTTGAGAAAAAGCAATTTGTGAAGCGTGTTGGTAAGGTGGATATGGGGACACTTAATTGGAGTGTCTATCAAGGAGTGTTTACTGTATATGGCTTGAATAAAAAAGCGGGAGTTTATAATCTGCTGACGAGCGTATATACAAATACTAACGCTAATTGGAATGAGATGCCCGACAAAACAATAATGGGTTACAGCACAACGGGTGATATTACTGTAACAGATAGCACCTATGCCGATACCGCATCTTTCAAAACCGCAATGTCAGGTGTGATGCTTTATTACGAACTCGCTACACCCGAAGTCACCGACATTTCCGACCTTCTTTCGATGGATAATTACATCGAGGTTGAGGGCGGTGGTTCGCTGACATTCAAGAATGAATATGAGTACGATGTACCGAGTGAAGTTGTTTTTGTTACAAAGGGGGCGAGTGAATGAAAAACATAATGCTTTTTTATAAGTGCGGGGCAATAAAAGACTTTTTTGAAAAGGAAGCAGAAAAGCGTATTCGTGCAGAGTACAGTGAGAGGGCAGAAAAAGAAATTCTCCGCAATATGCTCACCGACACCGACACCGCCATCACTTACGCAAAGAGAGTGAACGAAATTAAAACAGCGGTGAAGGCTGAAATTACGGCTGTATTGGGCTTTGATGTTGATGTGGGCTTTGATCCCAATGCAACCACAAACGGCATTTCTAACCAAGTCAATGAACTCTCCGAAGCACTCAATATGATTTTGGAAGGAGTGACCGAATAATGAAGAAAGAACTCCGAGAAAAGATCATTGCTTACAATAAGCGTGTTAAGGAAAAAGGCGAAAAAGCTGACGATATGGAAGTGCTTATAAATGCTCTTGCAAAGCTCCCGTGGGGACAGCTTAAAAAGGTGCTTTCCGATGAGGTTATTGCGGTGCTGAAAAAATATGGATTTGAGGCTTAATGCTTCACTTATATTCCCCTTGTGATCTTATTTCACAGGGGGATATATAATTAATGAAGGAGAATATCAAAATGAGAGCAATGAGAACAAATCAGCACGATGGTATGGATCTCCTGTTCAAGCGTTGTTTAGATGCAGATTATACGCATACCGCAGAGGGCGGTGATTATGCCATTGAGGTTGATGACAATACATTATACATACTTTTTGAATGGTCGGATGGTGCGGAAGATTGGCGAAACAATCTTGACTTCCCCGCAAAACCTTATAAGCGTATGACAGAGAAATGGTTCTGCCATAGGGGATTTTTAAGGGTATGGAAAGCAATGAGGGATGAGATAGAAAACCGTGTGGCACAGACATTGCAACAGCATACCAATATATCAAATATAACCATTGGCGGATATTCTCACGGTGGTGCTATGGCTTTGTTTGCCACTGAGGATATGGCATATCTGTACGGCAAAAACTTTAACGTTAGCGGTTATGGCTTTGGTGCTCCGAGGGTTTTATGGGGGTACATTCCCAAAGCTATTAGAGAGAGAATTTCAGCCTTTGAGACGATCAGGAACATTCCTGATCTAATCACACATCTTCCTCCGAAAGTATTTGGGTATCGAGACATTAACATTACCGAGATAGGTGAGGAAGGAAAGTACAAGCCTATTGAAGCACATTATAACTCAGCTTATATGGCAGAGTTGAATTGAACACACAAGATTGTGGGGGGTGAATTTCACTCCCCATTTTCTTTTTTTAAATAACAATTTAAGGAGATGACAATATGAATATAATAAAAAATTTAGTACCAACAGACAAATATAATATCAAATGCCCTTATTCAATGACACCGTCAAGGATCGTGGTGCATAATACAGCGAATGATGCTCCTGCGAGAAATGAGATCGCTTATATGATCGGGAATAATCAAGAGGTATCATTCCATTATGCCGTAGATGATAAAGAAGTGGTGCAAGGCATTCCCGAAAACAGAAACGCTTGGCACTGCGGAGATGGGGCAAACGGAAAAGGCAACCGTGAGGGTGTAGCAGTTGAGATCTGCTATTCAAAGAGCGGTGGCGATAGATTTATACAAGCGGAGAAAAACGCAGTTGATCTAATCGTATCAATTCTTAAAAAATATAATTGGGGTGTTGATAGGGTAACAAAGCATCAAGATTATAACGGTAAATACTGTCCGCATAGAACCTTAGATATGGGGTGGGATAGATTTATTAAGATGATAGAAGCAAAGATGAACAACCAATTACACAAGGTGCAGGTGGGAGCTTTTTCAAATAGAGCTAATGCCGAAAAACTTTGCAACGAGCTAAGATCAAAAGGCTATTCCGCATTTATAAAAACCGAATAACAAAGAAAAGGCTGTGAAATCAATCACAGCCCTTTTTTGTTGCCTATATTCAAGGCTTTGAGGTAGTTATAATAAAAAGCAATCAGCTCCTCCAAGTTGTTTTTTATGATAATTAAAATTCGTTAAAATAAATAGCTAAATTGCCTTTAGCTTTTTCATACACTATCTTATCTAATACGGTGCGTAGGGCTTCATTCTTTGCCGTTGCGGTTACATCATCTCGTTTGATAAACTCGACTATCTCCGCTACCTTTTTTGCATACGCATCAGGATCAATCTCTGTCTTTGGTGCTTCCTCATCACGCTTTGCAATAAGATTGTTGATACGTTCGGTTATTTCCTTCTTGTTTTGCCCGTATTGCTCTATCGTGTCTATTTCAGCAAGGAATGCTTGTTTTGCCCTCTCAAGCTTGCGTTCCTCTATGGCTATGAGCTTATCAAAGTCAATGGTGGCATTTTCGGATTTCTTCGGTTCTTTGGGAACGATGGTGAATTGCTTGGTTTTTATCACCTGCTCCAAACCTTCTATAAGAGCATTTTCTATCTTCGGCATTGTGACCGAATGAGAAACTTTACAAGATCCTCTTGAATAGTTACAGCACTGCATAGTGCGGTTTTGGCTCTTTCCGCTCGTTACAGCACCTCTTGCCAATGTTGCACCGCAAGAACTGCACCTTACAATGCCTTTGAGCATATAATCCGTCAACTGTTCTCGTTTGGCATACTTCGGGTATATCTTTTTTATCTGCTTAATTCTTTCCTGCACCTTATCCCACAATTCGATTGAGATCAACGGTTCGTGTAGCCCTTCGACCAATGCAATCTCTTCGTCTTTGTAGTTGCGTTTTGAGATGGTTCTTGTTCCGCTTGGGCTTCGTCTCAGCATTCCTGTGTATGCAGGGTTGTTCAGCATATAATCAATCCAACGGTTGTCAGGTGCATTTCCACGCTTTGTGCGGATTCCACGGTTGCCGAAATCCATTGCTATTGTTCTTGCACCTTCTCCGTCTGCGAACCTTTGGAACGCTTCACGAACAAAGTCAGCTTCTTCTTCATTAACAAACCATTTCTTAGCTGTCATATAATAACCGAACGGAGGATGACAGGTTGGTTCGCCACGGGAGAATTTTTCTTCCATACCTCTTGACACTTCCACACCGAGGTTTATAGAGTAAAATTCATCCATCCATTCTATGATACGTTCTATAAGTGTACCAAAATGCCCTTCAGGAATAGGCTCGGAAACGGAAACAACGGAAACACCGTTCTTTCTTAGCAGGTTCTTATACAATATAGCCTGTTCCTGATTACGGGCAAATCTTGAAAACTTCCATACAAATATCGTTTCAAACGGGTGGCTTTTCTCCTTTGCTGTTGCGATCATACGGTTAAAATCGCCACGTTTTTTAACGTTTCTTCCTGAGATACCGTCATCGTAGAATACATATTCATCAGGGATTTGATAACCTTCTTTCTTCGCATATTCTCTTATCTTCTTTAGCTGAGAATCAGGGGAGTATTCATCTTGCCTTTCGTCCGAAACACGAATGTAGGCTGAGCCTATTTTGAATAAATCATCCACGGGATCACTTCCTTCATTATTTATTATTCTATTGGTTTAATTTTTGTAAAGTAATTATAGACCGCAAGAAGCTCTTCTTTGTGTTGAAGCTTTTCTTTAAGAAGAAGTATTTCTGTTTCTTGTGCGGAGGTCTTTGCTCTTAGCATTTCAAGCTCTGCGAGAACAAGATCACGTTCCGCTTCTGCTACCACTGCGGTTTCCTTAACTTCTGCTAATGTTTTTGGTGAGAGTATTATGTTAGTATCTGCGAGAACATCATCAAGAGAGCCACCAAGAGCTTTGACAATTCGATATAGAGTAGAAGCAAGAGGCTCACTTTTGCCCGAAAAGATACGTTTAACGGTGCTTTCGGGGGTCATACTTGCCACTGCGATCTCTTCATAGGTCATTCCTGATGCTTTCCTTAATTCTTTTAAGTTATCAAGTAACATATTTTTATCCTTTTTTAAAAAATTAGTATTATTTTTGATGCTATCTACGGCATCAAAGTTGAGTATAAAAGTATTAAAGTTGAGTATTGATTTTGGGGTTAATTAAATATATAATTTTAGCATAATATTTCGACAAAATTTGTTTGACAACAATGTTATAATGAAGTAAACTAAATTTAGAACGTATGTTCGGGTATTATATAGGGGGATTGAGCAATGACAGAAAATAAAGCGGAACTAATTAAACTTATACTTGAAAACGATAACGTTGAACAAGCGGTGCTTACCGTTGCAGACATTATTTCTTGTTTTTCAAAGCAACACGGATCAACTCAAGGGCGAGTTGTTGCTGATCTTCAGTTAATGTATCAAATGAGCCGAGAGATGTGATAAGTACCTTTCTTGTTTCGTGCGATAGTCGATGGTATAGCTCCATCCACATTTTTTCACCTTCGGAAAGCTTTTGCTTTTCGGGGGTGTTTGTTTTTTTATTATCGCTCCATCCCATTAAATATTCTTGCGACACGCTGAAAGCCTTTGATAATTTTTCGATAACATCCAACGGAATCTTTGCCGTTGTACCTGATGCATACCTTTGAAGCGATGACTTCTTTATTCCTGTTATTTTTTCTAATTCTTGGTAAGATAGCTTTGATTGTTCTATCAATGCTTTTATTCGTTCGGAACGAGTTGACATCTTTTTCACCTCCTATCCCATATTTTACACCATACATCCCAAAAATGCAATAGAAAATCAAAAAATTTTTTTATTTTATCCCAAAAAAGGGTTGACAAATGAAAAAAAGTGTGCTACAATGTACTCGCATCCCACTTTTGGGATAAAATCAAATAAGGAGGATTATATGGTAGACGTAAACAAGTTGAAAGCACAAATGGTTCTAAAGGGGCATACCCAAAAATCACTTGTGGCAGAGATGAACAAGCGTGGTGTTAAAACCACCGAGAACACCTTCAGCTCTAAGATGAACGGCAGATCGCAGTTTGATTGTGAAGATGCAGATGTGATTTGCGACATCCTTGAGGTAGAAGATTCGGCAACGAGAGCCGAAATTTTTTTGGCATAATCATCCCACTTTTGGGATAGAAGAGGAGAAGGCAATGAGATACGATAGGTACATAGGCTGTCATCATTATTGGATCAGGTTCTTCAACGGAACGCACGAAGTGAGAGAAACGGAAACAGACAACGAACACGATCCCATTACAACGGTTTTCAGAGGGCATTATGAAGAATGCGTCAATTTCATAAACGAGCGTGAAATTGAGTACCAAGAAAGCCTGTTTTGAATACTATAACACCAAACAATTAAAAGGAGCATTTCAATGGCAAGGAAAGAACAAAAGCTTACCTGCACGTTCTTTGTGGGGGACAAGCAAGTAGTCAAGCTATCTCCCGAACACCTTGATAAAATGGCTAAAAGATTGGGAGATGTAATGAGCATCTATTACACAGCACATTCGGAAGAATACAGACAATTGAAAGGAAGATAAGAAAATGAAAAAGGCATTCGGAGTAATTAAGGAAACAGTGTTATGGGTTTTAGGTTTTGACGGTAAAAAGCGGAGATGGGCTGTTGACAATGGCTTATGCGACTTTAGCGGTCAAGGCAGAGACGAATACGGAAAGTGAGGTACATTAAGATGAAAACATTAAATCAAAGCATTATTTCGATCAGGGTGAGCTTGCAGAACGCAAAGCTGAAGAAAAGCGGTAAAAACAAATTTGCGGGATTCGATTATTTTGAACTGTCGGACTTCCTGCCGAAGCTGAACGAGCTTATGGAAGCGGAGGATGTAAACGATAGATTTTATATCAAAAATGACTATGCTGTATTGGAGCTTATGAAAGGCGAAGAGGTCAACACCTACACAATGCCGTTTGTGCTGTTTGAAACTCCCGTAAATATCAAGGTTGATAGTAACACGGGCGAAGCGAGAGAAGTCAAGACAATGCAGGATATTCAGTATCTCGGAGCATTAAATACCTATTACAAGAGATATTTGTATCTTAACGCATTTGGTATCACCGATGGCGAGGTAATTGACAGTATGGATAACGGCAATCTTGGAAAGGCAGAGCCGAAAGCAGAACCGAGAGCAACCGAAAAGCAGTTGGAAATGATAACCAAGCTCTATAACGCAGAGGAAATGCCTAAAATCTATGAATGGGCAAGAACCGATGATCTTCACAATTTGACAATCTCTCAGGCGAGTGCCTTAATCTCCAAAAGAAAGGGTAACAAACAATGAACGATTTAATCAAAGTTGAGAACGGTAACTCCATACTTGATATGGCGGTTAGCAAAAAGATAGCGGAATTTGAAAGACAGATGAAGCTGATCAAGGAGCAAGAGGAAGCCCTGAAAGAAGCTATCAAGGCAGAGATGGAAGCAAAGGGCATCTTGAAGGTTGAAGATGAAGAAAACGGAATGGCGATCACCTATATTGCACCGTCTTACAGAGAAACGTTCGATAGCAAGAAATTCAAGGCAGAAAAGCCCGAAATGTACGATGAATATGTGAAGCTATCGCCTGTTAAGTCAAGCATCAGGATCAAGTTGGATTAAGGAGGGGCGAAGATGTACGGAGTAATAATCACTATTATCATTTGTTTAACGCTTCTTGCACTTTGTGCAATGGGCAAGAACAACAAAAAGTAAGCTGAAGGAAGGTGAAACGGTGAAAACATTTGAGATCAACGGGCATATCGTTGAATTTATACCCGAAACACACCAATATTTAGTGGACGGAATGCTCACACCGTGCGTATCAAACATTCTTGCCTATAAATTCAATGACTACGGATCTGTATCACGGGAGGTCTTGCAACGAGCGAGTGAAAGGGGAACGGAACTGCACGAAGCGATTGAACGTTATGAGCGAGACGGAACAACGAGCGAGTTGAGGGAATTTAAGAACTATCTATTTTTGAAAAAGCATCACGGCTTTACAAACATAGCGAACGAAGTGCCTGTGATCTATGAAAAAGACGGTACAGTGCTTTTTGTTGGCACACTTGACCAAGTTATCGAGATGGACGGAAAGTGCGGTATAAACGATTTTAAGAGGGTGTCAGCACCTAACAAACAAAAGATAGCGTATCAACTGAACTTTTACAAGTTAGCATACGAACAAACCTATAACAAGACGGTGGACTTCTTATCATACACGCATTTGAGGGAGACGGTACGAAAGTTTAATCTTCTCCCGATCAACGAGGAAGTAACACTAAACCTACTAAATGAATTTTTAGAAAGTGAGAAATAATATGGAAGCATTGATGAAAGCAATTAACGAAATTTTGGCAAAAAAGGATGACCGCATTGCCATTCTTGTATGGGAAAAAGAGAGAGCGGAAAGAGAGGTTGCGGAACTCAAAGCAGTGATTGCGGAGCTTAGACAAGATATTGAGAAGTACAAGGAAAACGAGGTAAACAGGGATGAATAAGGTTATTATAATAGGTCGCACAACAGCCAATGTGGAACTGAAACAGACCACATCGGGAACATCGGTAGCATTATTTAGCATCGCTGTCAAGAGAACATTTAAGAATGCAAGCGGTGAGTACGAAAGCGACTTCTTCAATTGCATTGCCTTTAGCAAGCTTGCGGAAACGATCAGCAGATATGTTAAGAAGGGTGATCAGGTTGGAATCGAGGGCAGACTTCAAACAAGAAACTACACCAACAAAGAGGGCAAGAAGGTTTACGTAACAGAAATTATCGTTGAAAATGTTGAGTTTTTGCAGACAAAGAAGCAGGAAGAACAGAAGTCATCCTTTGAAGAAGCAGATCCTTTTAAGGATGTAAAGTTTGAAGAACTTAAAACTGATGATGATTTACCCTTTTAAGTTATGAAAACGGCAGGAAAGATAAAAGAGATAATCACCGATCTATTAAAGTTAGATATGGATAAAATCTATGTCTGCGAAATTAAAGAGCCGAAATCCAAAAGGAGCTTGGAACAAAACAAGCTCCTATGGAAGCTCATTCATCGTATCGCAAAAGAAACCTATCAAGACGATATGGATGTATATTGTGCGGTGTTGGAGAGAGCAGATGCTTTAAGCGATTATGTGATTACTGCGGTAGATATGGCAGATGACTTGCGAAAGTCATTCAGGGGTGTGAAATTCATTCGGATGCAAGAAGTCAACGGTAAAGATTGTTTTATTTACAAGGTATATCTTGGTAGCTCAAAGATGAATACTGCTGAGATGAACGAGCTTATAGAGATAACAATGCAGGTATGCGGTGAGCTTGGGATAGATACAAGGGAGGAATGGTATGGCGATTGTTAAAGTGGGGTGGAGCGGTGGCAAGGACAGCACTGCGACAGTTATACTTCACTTGAAACGAGGTGATAAGGTTAAGGCGGTTTGCTATGTGCCAATGTTCACCGAAGAAATTCCTCTCATTCTTAAAGATCATTATCAATTCATCTTGAAAACGGCTGATTACTTTCGTTCTTTGGGTGCTGAGGTTTTTATTGTATCAGGTATGACTTATGTCGATTATGTTCTTCATAGAGCCACACGAGGAAAACACAAGGGCAGAATTTTTGGTTTTCCGTGTTTTATTCGTGGACAATGTGGCTTTAAGCGAGATAGCAAAATGAAAGCCTGTAAACAGTGCGATGTTGGTTATTATGATTACGAAAGTATTGGAATTGCTTGGGATGAAAAGAGCAGACAAAACCAATTAAATGACAAGGTGAGATCTATTCTTGTTGAAGAAGAATACACACAAAAAGATTGTGTTAGATTGTGCTTGGAACATAATGCTTACTCACCTGTTTATAGCGACCGTTCGAGAGATGGTTGTGCTTTGTGTTTTAACGCTAAAGCCAACGAAAGAAAACGGTGGTTTTCGGACTACCCTGAAGCCTTCAATATCTTGTTGCACTTGCAAGATGTTGTTAGAGCCGAAAAGCCTGATTTTTATCCGTTACGAAATTATAAGTGGTTTATAGAACCTGATTATCAAACATCAATGTTCGATGAACCAAACGAACAAAAATACATCATCAATTAAGAAAAGCGAGGAGGAGTGGTGCGAGTGAGTAAAAAGACGGAATTTTGCATTATGAAGCCTGATGTTAGGTGGAGTACACAAAGATTTGAGGGTAGCCACAGGCACGAAATCTTTTACGGTTTTTCCAATGGCAATAGAAACAAGTCAATAGAAGATGGCTTGGTAATATTCCTTCGACCTGAAGATCACAATATGAGCGATAAAGGAATACACGCAAACAAAGAATTTGATTTGTATGCAAAAAGGAAAGCTCAGTTAAGGTGGATGGAGTTTTACGGAAAGACCGAAGAACAATTTAGGAAAAGGTACGGTAGGAGTTGGTTATGAATAGTAGAGATAAGGGAGCAAGGGGAGAAAGAGAGCTTGCAAGCAAACTAAGAGAATATGGTTACGATTGCAGAAGGGGTCAACAGTATTGCGGTGCTAATGGCGATGCCGATGTTGTCGGGCTTCCCAAATTACACATTGAATGTAAAAGGGTGGAAAGATTAAATCTTTACGATGCGATGGCACAGGCAAAGCACGATAAGAAAGCCGATGAACTTCCTGCGGTGTTCCACCGAAAGAATAATAGCAAGTGGCTTGTAACAATGGAAATTGACGATTTTATGAAGTTATATAAGGAGTGGGAAAATGACACAAATAAAACTTAAAGACGGGAGCGACCTGAAAGCCAGAGTTGGAGAGTGTTATTGCTATATGAGAACATTCGTAATAAACGGAATTGAAGCTCTAACGGACGATTTCGGTACACAATTTGATACAGATCCACCCGAGAGAGACTTTTATTATGGTTGTGGCAATATGCAATTTATCCCCAAAAAAAGTACAACGGAAGTGCTTGACAAATACAAAATCACGCAAGCCGAATATGAGCAAATATGCAAAGAGCTTGATTGCTTGTCTTTTGGATCTTGTAGTTGGTGCGATTAGAAAGGAGCAAAAAATGACACAGAGAGAGGCTATTTTACAGTACATAGAAGAATTTGGGAGCATTACACCGATGCAAGCCTTTTCGGATCTTGGCATCACGAAGCTCGCTACACGAATCAGCGAGATGCGAAAAGACGGAATGACTTTCAAGATCGAAACGGTTAGTGTCAAGAACAGATACGGAAAGACGGTCAGCTTTGCCAAATACTCATTTGCGGAGGGTGAAAAATGCAACACTCGTTCGATATAGATATAGCAAAAGAATACGGCATATTAGAAGCGATCTTATTAAATAATCTGTGGTATTGGATAGAAAAGAACCGAGCCAACGAAACAAACTTTTTTGACGGTGAGTATTGGACTTACAATAGCACAAGAGCGTTCAATGAGTTGTTCCCTTATGTATCGGAAAGGCAAATTAAACTTGCCTTGAAACACCTTAGAGAAGAAGAGATCATAAAAGTCGGAAACTATAACACGGTTTCCTATGACAGAACGCTGTGGTACGCATTTACCAAAAAGGGCAAATCCATAGTGCAAAAATGTCCGATGGATGGTGCAAAAATGTCCGATGGAGATGCTGAAAATGTCCGACCTATACCAAATATAAACACAAATAAAAAACCAAATAAAAAAACAAATATATTTGTGCCACCGACCTTAGAGGAAATAGAAGCATATTGCAAAGAACGAAACAACGGTGTTGATGCAAAACACTTCTTTGATTACTATTCAGCGGGTGATTGGGTGGATGCAAAGGGCAACAAGGTTAAGAATTGGAAACAGAAGCTGATCACTTGGGAGAAGTCAAGCAAGACAGCAAAAAAGCAAGACAAGCAACCGAGTAAACAAGAGGAAGAACTGCTAAAGATGTTTGGAGGGTGATATGGATGTTTCAGCAGTATATGAAAAATCTTGAAGCAAGGGCTAACGAAGCTATAAAAACTGAAGAGGGTGATTATGTCAAGGATGGATTGCTATACTGCGGGAAATGCAATACTCCGAAGCAAAAAAGGGTTGAAATAATGGATATGGTTATCTTCCCTAAAGTCTTGTGCAAATGCGGATGTGAGCAGAGAGATCGAGAGGAAGAAGCCGAGAGAAAAAAAGCATTTGCAGAAAGAATAAATAAGTACAGAAATATGGGCTTTCCTCAAAGTCAAATGCAGTATTGGACTTTTGACAATGATGATCTTGGAAACGAAAAGCTCACGAATATGGCAAGGCGATATGTTAATCACTTTGATGCTTTTTGCAAAGACGGTAAAGGACTGCTGTTATATGGCGGTGTCGGTACGGGAAAAACCTATATAGCTTGTATGATCGCCAATGCTCTTATTGATAAAGGTTATCCCGTTTTAGTTACCAATTTTGCAAGGATTTTAAGCACGTTACAAGGCACTTTTGATAAGCAGGAATATCTTGATAGCCTTAATCAATTCAGGTTGCTTATAATTGACGATTTGGGCATTGAGAGGGACACAGGATATGCCAAAGAGCAAGTATTCAATATCATTGATAGCAGATACAGAGCAGGACTTCCAATGATCATAACAACCAACCTGACGATGCAGAAGTTAGCAACGGAAAGCGAGCTTGCGGACAAAAGAGTATATGACAGGATCTTGGAGCGTTGTTATCCTGTCGAGGTTACGGGAGAAAGCAGAAGAATGAAAAAGCTGATAAATTCCCGTGATGATATGAAAAACATTTTAGGAATATAAGGAGAATGATATGGCAAAAGGTTATTATCAGCCAAGAAGAAAATACGCAAAGCCGAGAAAATATAACGGAAAATGTGAAGGATGCGGAACACCGAAACCGTCTAACGAGGTTTATTGCTATGTTGACGATGTGAATCCTGCGATAAATTACAACGCACCTTATCTTTGCAAAGAGTGTTATGAAAAGAAATACACGAAAGGAAAATAAAAAATATGAAAGTCAAACTTGAAAAATGGGCTTATATGCCCGAAAGAGCACACGCAACGGATGCGGGAGCAGATTTGAGAGCACCTCACGATGTAACGATTAAGTCAAAAAAATCGGTGGTTATTGATACGGGGGTTCACATTGAACTCCCACCAAACACGATGGGAGTGTTAAAGAGCAAGAGTGGCTTGAATGTTAAGCACGATATAACAACCGTTGACGGTGTAATTGATGTTGGCTACACGGGAAGCATCGCAGTAAAGTTGTTCAATCACAGCGAAAAGCCGTATGAACTTAAAGCGGGTGATAAAATATCGCAATTAGTAATTGTGCCTATTTTAACTCCAAATTTTGAGTTGGTTGATGAGTTGGACGAAACCGAGCGAGGAAACGGTGGCTTTGGAAGCACGGGGAGGTAAACAATGAGCAACGAGAAGCAGATTATTGAGGAGATGGCGAGAAAAATGTGCAGAAATTATCAGCCGAACGGAAACTGTGCTTCGGATGGTGATCCCTGCGAGCTTGAATGTATATATGGGTATTGTGCCGAACGCATTTACTGTGCAGACTACCGCAAAGTCGAGTGGATAAGCGTTGAGGAGAGAAAACCGAGCGAAAGCGGAAAATACCTTGTATGCACACTAAAAGGCAATGTATATCAAACTAAATTCTATACATATCCCGAAAACAAAGGCGGTCATTGGGGACAGAAGGACAAAGGAAGAAGCATCACCCATTGGATGCCCCTTCCCGAAGCTCCGAAAGGCGGTGAGTGAGATGACACAAGAGCAATTTGAACAAGCGAAAGTGCTTGACCGAAAAATATTGCATATTGCAGAATTGCTTAAATTTATAACAGAAAACAAAAGAATTGACGAAGCTTCAACTAATATTTTTATCGACAATGAAGAAGGGGACTTTATCGCATTGACTTGTGACGAAGTGGAGTTTTTATTCGATGCTTTTGAAGGTAGAAAAAATATGCTTGAACACGAGTTTAAGAGAATTTGAAAGGAGAATGATATGGCACGATATATTGATGCGGATAAGCTGATCGAGAGAATAGAAGCTTCTCCATCATTTCCAAACTTCGGTATGGATGGATACTTTTTGAGAGATTTGGTAATTGACTTGATAAATCGTCAACCGATGGTTGAACTTATAGTAAGCACAAAAAAGATATACACAGGAGGAGAGAGAAAATGATTAAAATAGAAAAAACTGATGTGTACGGTTGGGAGAGTGCCATCAGGGGTATGCGAAATCCGTTGAATAGTTGGGAGAAAAGTGATAGTTTCTTCTATCGTGATGATGCTTGGAATATCGGAGACAATGACCTTGACCTGATGAAAAGACTTGTTTCCGCAGGTTCGGATCACTCAAAGTTTATGCGAATGATAACAGTCACTTGTGACATCACCGCACCGCTTTATTGGTGGAAAGAGTTTGACACATACAAGGTTGGCACGGTAGCTAATTCCTGCTCAACAATGCACAAGATCCACGCAAAGGAATTTACACTTGATGACTTCAGTTATGAGCATTTGTTCGATGACGATATACTTCAATCAAATGTTGATATATTGCAGTTTACGATTGATACACTGAATTTTGCAAGAGAGGATTTCATCAAAACGGGAGATAAAAAATATTGGTGGCAGATGATACAACTTCTTCCCTCTTCATATAATCAAAAACGCACAGTACAGCTCAATTATGCAGTATTGCGAAATATGTATCACGCACGAAAGAACCACAAGCTTGACGAATGGAGAGAGTTGTGCAAGTATATCGAGACATTGCCTTATGCAGAGTTGATAGTGGGGTGAGAGTATGGACGCACGTTTGCCGAAATCATATCTTAATCTTCCCCCAAGAGAAAAGGAAGCTATTGATAATCTTGTAAAGAGTGAGGTTGATAGAGCTTTGACTGAAGAAGAAGTTATTTTGTTCACTCAATACACAAAGATGATGTGCATTGTGCTACACGATTATTTCGGATTTGGCGAAAACAGACTTTATCGTGTGATCGGTAATTTCAAAACATTGAAAAGAAGATATAAAAACGTAAGCACCGCACAAGATGTAATGCCCGCTCTTGATAAGGAGATGGAGCGAATTTTTAGAAAAAACAAATTTCCACAAGATTATGTTGAGAGGTTGCAAAAAAACGATGTGTAAAAAGTATAAGTTACAAGCAAAAAGACCGCACGAAAAAGCATTTTCGGATTGGTGCAGTACGGATGATTATGAAGCGGTAAAAAGAAATATCAAAGTCATAGAGAGCTACGGTTATCAATGGAAATTGACGGAAGGAGATCAAGAGGATGAAAGAAACTGAATTGAAGCCGTGCCCGTTTTGCGGGGGTGAGGCAGAGGTGAGCTTTGTGTCGGATAAAGTGCCATATGTATTAAAGAAATACCACAACAAATACATATTTGCAGGATGCAGAAAATGTGGCATCGTTACACCTATATACAACGCTTTCAATAACACAAGAAGCCCTTTGAGGAACGAGGATAATATAAAGAGAGCAAAACAAAAAGCAATAAACGCTTGGAACAGGAGGGCAGACGATGAGCAGAGAGAAGCAGACAACTGCGGAAATGTATAAAGACCATAGGTACAAGAAAGAATGTCCGTTTTGCCACTCCGTTTGTGAAAACTTTATAGGCGGTAATCTTTTTTGCAAATGCAATGCCAAATACTATTACGAGGACAAGGTGTGGCTCGACAGAAATACAGGAAAGGAAGTTTGGGAGAATGAGCAGAGAGAAGCAGATTGAGGAGATTAAAGCACTTAATCTTCTGTTGGAAGATGCAAGGGTGGATAAGGTGCTTTTTAATAGTGACGGAGAAGCACTTGATGTAATCACGGTACCCGCAGTTGATGGTAGAGTTACCAATCAGTTGGCAAATATCCTTTACAACGCAGGCTACCGCAAGCAGAGCGAGGGGGAGTGGGAAAAGCGAACATTTATATTATTCGATAGTGAAAAGGTCTGCTTTCGATGCTTAAAGTGCAACACAACTTGGGACGCAGATACTAACTTCTGCCCCAAATGCGGAGCGAAGATGAAAGGCGGTGCGGAGTAATGGCAGAAAAGACACCTCTCGAAATGCTTAACGAAGTCAAAGATGCACTCGATTTCCAATTGGTGGTTATGACTGCTACTGATGGAACAAATATCAGTCTTAGAAAAGACCACGCTTATGTTTGCTTAATTGCAATAGAGAAAATGATTTCCTCTATTGAGAAAGGCGGAGAATGATATGGCACGATGTAAAGATTGTATTCACTTTAGCATTTGTGAAAAAGGCTTCCCGTTTGCTGATGGTAAAGGCGGGGGGTGGTGTGAAGATTTTTTGACCGCCGATGTTGTACCAAAGAGCAAAGTTGAGGAACTGTCGGGGAGATATGAGGACTTAAAGCTCAAATATGTCGATTTAGCAAAAGACCACGATGAACTGCTTGCTTGGGGCGGTCACATAAGAAGCAACGAGAAGGCTGAAATAGAAAGGGCGGTTGCGAGGGAGATCTTTGAGGAGATTGAGAAAATCAGAGCCAAAGAAATCCGCCGTTGCGAAGTTATGAGAGAAAAGGAAGTTACCAACTTACAGCGTATGTATTGGGAAGGTGGCGAACATTCTTTGCGACAGCTTTCTTATTGGATTGCCGAACTCAAAAAGAAATACACGGAAAGCGAAGGGTGAAAAACTACACCGAAACAGATTTTTTTGAAAAACGGGAGGAAATTTCAAGAATGAGGGGATTAAACAAGTTATATTACCTAAAAATTGATATAGAAAACATAAAAAAGGAGATCGAGAATCTGCCAACTATAAGCTCACCACAATTAACGGGTATGCCACACGGTACGGGTATTAGCAATCCTGTTGTTGAGTATGTGATCAAAAAAGAGGAGCTGATAAAAAAGCTCAATCAAAAGATAGAGAAATACACCGAAGAGCTTATCAGGATAGAGGACATTATTGACAGGATAGATGACATAGAGGTTAGAGCAATAGCAAGGATGAGGTTTATACAGAATATGAGGTGGGAGGATATAGGGGAGAAGATACACCTTGAAAGAACCACCTGCTCAAAAAAGCTGAGAAAGTATATAAATACTATGGATCTATGATAAACATTCCCACAAATCCCATTATAGATGTGCTATAATAGTAATGTCAAAGAATATCTAAAGGGCATCTGCTATTAGCGGGTGTCCTTTATTGCATAGAGAGGGTGATACAATGGCTGACTATATAACGTGCAGTCGCTGTGGGATAGTGCCAAGAGGTCATAGATGCCCTTATAAAACATACAAAAAGAAAACCTATGACACAGAAGCGGACAAGTTTAGAAAGAGTAAGAGATGGACTAACAAATCGGTTGAGATAAGGCAAAGGGATAGATACCTATGTAAGGTATGCGAAGCCAACCTATATAACACGGTGCAACAGTTTA
Organism: Eubacteriales bacterium; assembly: GCA_045644805.1. Classification (GTDB taxonomy): domain Bacteria; phylum Bacillota; class Clostridia; order Oscillospirales; family CAG-272; genus UBA1740. The sequence continues at coordinate 34,824 of JAZRHO010000030.1, forward strand.
ATTATAAAGAATTAGATGTTCATCATATAGAAAAATTAAGCGATAACTATAACAAAAGGCTTGATAACGATAACCTTATAACGTTATGCAGGTATCATCACAAATTAGCGGACGATGGAAAGATACCAAAAGAGGTACTATATAGCCTTATAAATCCCCCCCCTGCCTAAAAGCTGAAGGGTTTGGGAGTGGAAGTAGAC
>JAZRHO010000031.1:0-26086 GCA_045644805.1 Eubacteriales bacterium
GACTTCTACGTCTTCGACAGTCTTTTTGGTAGGAGTTGTAATTTCTATTCCTACGATTCCCTCTGCAACCGCTACAACTCTGTACTCTACGTGTCTTTCTGCCTCAGTCTCTTCGTACTGATAGCCACCAAGTCCACGCTCTGCGGTAACCTTGTAGGAAACCGACTTAGTCCATATAGCGCCGTCTTTGAGAACGTTATAAACCGTTATAGTATCAGTCTTCGTTGCGGTGTATTCACCGTTGGCATCTGCTGTCGGAGCGACAACCTCCTGCCAGCTCGAAATTTCAGACATTACCTTAACAACAATATTGGAGTTGCCGGGAATGACGTAATTCTTTGAATCGCCACCAAGAGTGTAAGAGATACCTTGGTTAAGAATCTTGGTTCCTTCAGGCTCGTTATATCCGAGATACTTGAGCCAAAGGTTAACTTCATCAGCCGTGTATTTATTAACGTCAGCACTAACCGTTTTATCGCCGGTTCCATCGCCTGTGCCACCGTCGTTGTTTTTATCGCCGCAGGATGCAAGCAGCATCATAACAGCAAGCAGGGCGGATAAAAACACGATTAATTTTGAATGTTTCATATGTTTTCTCCTTTCTGCTTATTTAAGGATGTAATAAACGGTTTCGCCATCTATACGAGTTTCAAGCAAAACAGTATTATCAAGGTTTTGAATATTAGTCATTGCGTTTTCTGTTACAAGCACCTTTTCAAGTGAGCCATTGTAAAGAACGTATTTTTCTGTATCTTCATCGATTGCGATAAGGTAGTTATCTTCTACACTGTATACTTCGCCGGATATAACCTTCTTGGTGCATCCGGTTGCGGTAGGAGTGAGCATGTAATATTTGAGAGTTATTGCGTCATCGTCATCATCATCGTCATCATCGTTAGTGCCGGTGCCGGGCTCTTCATCAACAACCTCAAGCTCGCGTACAACAACGCTTCCGCCAAGCATGTTAATATACTCAACGTCGTTATCCTCGAAGATGTAAAGAGGCTTGAGGTCATAATCGTAAATACCAACCTCGGTAACGATAGCGCCCTCGATTACCGTCGCGCCCTCGGGAACGTAGCAGCGTACCTTGCCATCTGCCTTAACTATCGCAGAGTCGGCAACCTCGGAATCAAGCTCGATAAGAAGATCGCCCGTCGAGAGAACCTCAAAGCTTGTGTTAAGAGCCTCGTAAGCGAGACTGTCATACTCGTATGCGTAAAGCACCTTCATATCATTATCAAGGAAGAGTATTGCTTCTTTGGTAAGATTCTTATCTTCAATCTTGCATGCGAAAGCAACGTTTACAGCATTTTCGGTAAGAGGAATATCCTCGTACGCCGTAAGGTATGACGCAGAACCTACTCCTTCAATAGCATAATCAAGCTGAACGTCTACCGTATCGCCTGTATTCACGTCGATAATGTAATTTTCTATAGCAACAGGCATGCCACTGTACGTATTGATAAAGTCGTAATCGGTTTCTTCATCGAAGATATAATTCAAAACGGTTACAAAGATATTACCGTTATCGAGAACGAAAGCGCTAGCCTCGTTATAGTACTTGCTGGTTACGACATGGTTAATCTTAAGGCTTCCGTCCTCAAGATTATATACCTGAATAAGCGGCGGCTGACCGTAATTAGATAACTCGCAGTCAATATAGTAGCCGTACTTATCGGTAACGTAGTCAAATGCATGAGCTACCTCGTTATCCAAGTTATAGCAAGCTATCATTTCATAGGTCAAGGAGTCGAACACCATTGCCTTATTTCCTATGTAGATAACGGTTGTATTACCCTTTTCGTAGACATCATACGTGTCAAACAAATCCTCAAAAACATCCTCCATGGTAACCGCATAGGATGCGAACTCTTCACCTGCGAGGTTATAGAATTCAAGGCTGTATGTGTACTTATACTCCGCGGGGTCCTCAACTCCGCTAAGCTCAAGCTCGTGAAGCTGTTCCGGAGTAAGCTTTTCACCGGGCAAAGCAGAGATCTTCAAAACCGCGCCGGGAATCAAGTCAAAATCTACGTAGCGCTCAGGAGACTCAAGGTTTTCATAAGTGTCCTCAAAGGTACATAAAACCTTCTGCTTGCTCGCGTCATAGACGGTGTAAGTATCCTTTACCATATTAAGATTGTCTATCTCGGTATCGACGAAGAGCAATAATTCATCGTCTCTTGAGTTCAATCTGCCGAAATCAAGTCTTTCGGCTTCGGTAAAGTTAACGTAATTGGGTTTATACGTAAGGTCAAAATAATTTTCAAACTTTGCTTCTACAACAGTGGGCTGATTCTGGTTCTGATCATCGCCCTGATTGTTCTGGTCGTTGTTACCTCCGCCCTGGGAACAGGAAACGAACAGCATAACAACACAAAGCAAAGCCGAAAACAGCTTTATTAATTTTGAATATTTCATTCTTTTTCTCCTTTTGTCGTTGTTCTATTCGTTATTTTATCACGTAGTTAACATCTTCATTATTGTAGCGAATGCTGATTATAATAACGTCGTCAAGCACGGTAACGTCCGGCATTTCAGCTGATACGAAAATTTCTTTTCCTTCAGTATTGTATATGATATACTTTTCGTTTTCGATATCGTAGATGCAATAAGCACCTTCCTCTAAGTATGAGAGCTCTGTCTTAATTCCGTCAGCAAGAAGAACGAGCTCTGCCTTTTCGGAATCAAACGTATAGGTCTCGTACGTATCGTTCACGTTATTATAGCGAGTAACGAAAATATTCTCTCCGTCGGTATCAAGCACGGGAGTCCATTCGGTAGCGGTGAAGTCGTAAACGAGCTTCATGCTCATATCGTAAATACCATACCAAGTTAAGATATTATTGCCGACAACCTCGAACTCAGACGTGATAGGTGATATTACAGTACCGTCTACATCAAGAAGATATGCCTGCTCATTATTTGCTCCAAGAGGCATTTCCATAACGAAGAGATTCTCGGTAACTGCTTCGGATTCATCGAACATGTTGTACTCAAAATTGGTCTTGACAGTATAAGTAATATTGAGATCGTTATCAATAACAACGTATTTCACATCGTATATATCGTAAGAGCCGTCTTTAACTGTGTAAACGTATGCCTGGTTCTCGTTTTCGCCTACAAGCTTGAACGGGAAGGAGCTATATCCGGTGTTGGTAGCTCCGGTATAAGCAGATTCAAGCTCGGAGATGACGAAGTCTACCTCAACCTCTTTAAGCTCACCGTCTCTGTGGTCCATCACGTATGTCTCAATGTTGACCTTCATGCCGGTTGCCATAACATCGTACTCTTCGGCATCCGAAGCAAGAGGAATCATTTCCTGGATAAGCACGTATCCGTTATTAAGAACGTAAGCGTTCACTATAGCCTTAGGCACCAAAAGACCTGCTGCAGATGTGCTGGCTGTATACACAGCGGAAACCATACCGTCCTTATCGTAAACGGTAACGGTAGATTCGTCGCTCGAGTAGAGATATCCGTTATACTCCGCGAAGAAGTTATAAGAATAGGAATAGTCACCCGCGTTAGCAACGGCTGCCTCGGTACGCATTACGTTCAAATCGCTGTCAAGCCAATAGGTTGTTTGATTTGTTCCGGTTACGGTGCACGCATAAAGATTTTTTACGGTATGAACTGTAAGATCTGCATTCTTTGCGTTTGATGCAAGCTCTTTTCCGTCCTTAGCCGCAACGTAGTAAGAAGAATACTTTTCCGACAGAACAGTATTGCCGTAAGAATCTGTCTTCTCATTGTACTTTGTTTCGGTAACAACTATAAGAGGATATTCGATTTCAACAGACATCTTCGTTTGATCTTCGGTTTCATTATAAAGATACTTGTTGGTCTTTTCGAATATCACCTCGTTTTTGACTAAGTCGTAGACCTTATAGGTTTCGATAACGTAGTTCATGTTATCGAGGTCGGTCGTACGCATTACCACGAGGTTTTCATCCGCATCATAGTCAACGGATTCGCCTTCAAGCTTTGAAATTTCATCATAAAGAGGCGTCGGCTCAATCTCTGCCTTCAAATACGACAAAATTTCTTTTTCGTCATTTCCCTGCTTTGTATTGTCACACGCTGTGAACAAAATTCCAACGCAGAGAATGACCGCAAGAAGTAATAAAATTTTGCGGTTTTTCATTGTTTTCTCCTTTTCATTTAGATTTTTATGTAGTGTTTGTGCGATCGAAGTAAAGTCAAAGCTTTTAAAATTTTAATTTTCTTTATTACGAAATTACCCAAATTTCGTAATAAAGGGAGTCCTCCCTTTATTTTATCAAAATTTATGAAGCGCCTTTACAGCAGCAAAGGAAATCAGAGCCGATATGACTTCCAATAACTGCCGATTTGTTTTCATTATAGCACCTGTTTATTTTTATGTCAATACATTTATCGCGCATACGTGAAAAGTTTGTGCAATCGGTATAACTATTTTGCTTTAATTTGGTAAACTTTGCAACATAAATCGACTAACCATAACATGCGTAGCACACGCTTAATAAAAAACAAAGGAAAATCCGAACGCCAAAATTCAAATTTCCCTTTGTCACGCTTTTTAAAGTTATTCTATTGAATTATTCCATTGAATCAAGAAATTCAGCAAGCTCCGAAAAGCCACCTCTGTTATATACGGATATATCCCTACCGCTTCTGTTTATGAGGTCATCGGTAAGGAGAAACACCTTCATGCCGAGCTTTTCGGCTATCATATCCTCATCAGCGTCGTTTCCGACCATAACGCACTCCTCCGGCAAAACACCGAGTGCTCTTGTTATCTCCTCATAATATTTGAGATTTGGCTTACAGAAATGCGAATTTTCATAGCTCGTGAAGTACGAAACGTCCGATATATCAACCCCCGACCAAGAAATTCTCTGCTCCGTCGCAACTCTTGGAAATACAGGCTGGGTTGCAACAGCGACCTTTATTCCGCGCAAGGTAAGCCCTCTTACAACCTCTTTTGCCATAGGAGAATATCCGCATACCGCACGGACCTCGCGAAAAACAGTACGGTAAAACTCATCAAATGCCGATAGCTTTTCCTCTGTGACCTCACCCATAACCGACGTGAAAAATTCCCAGAAAACGTCCTCGTTGACTCTCTGCCCATCGTTTTTCATCATCGCGCCCGTGCCACCGAAAATTGCCTTTTTAAAGCTTTCAGGGTCGTACCCGTGCTTTGCCATAAAGGCGCAGAGCTTTGAAAAATAGCACCTGACGAGCTCCTCGTTATCCATCGGAAGCAATGTTCCGTCAAGGTCAAACAGTACAGCCTTAATACTCATATTTTTTCCTCTCCTTCAAGAGCTTCTTTTAAGAGCTCATTTTATCAATTTGAGCTCTTAAGCGTTGCTGTGAGCTGCTCCTTGTTGTATTGCAGCATATAAAGGTCATAGTATCTGCCCCGCTTATCAAGCAGCTCAAAGTGATTTCCTTCCTCAATGATCTCACCGTGAGAAAGAACGATTATTTTGTCTGCATGCTGAATTGTCGAAAGACGGTGCGCAACCATAAGCATAGTTCCTATATTCATCATTTTTTCAAGCGAATTCTGAATAAGAAGCTCGGTTTCCGTGTCTATGTTAGCAGTTGCTTCATCAAGTATCATTACGGCAGGCTTGTGTATCACCGTTCTCGCAAAGGATAGCAGCTGACGCTGACCTGCGGAGAAGTTATTTCCGCGTTCGCGGACCTCCTCGTGTATTCCTGCGGGAAGCTTGTTTATGAAGCTATCCGCATTGACGTATTTGCACGCTTCGATAACCTCTTCATCGGTCAAGTCATCATCGCGCAAAACTATGTTTGAACGAATAGTACCCGAGAAGAGAAAAACGTCCTGAAGCATCTGACCGAAATGACGTCTGAGCGATGATATTTTGATATCCTTTATGTCAATACCGTCAATCAGTATCTTACCCTTTTGTATATCGTAGTTTCTGCATATGAGAGAAAGAATGGTAGTTTTTCCCGAACCCGTAGAACCAACAAAGGCAACCGTTTCTTTTGCTTTTATCTTAAACGAAACGTCGCGAAGCACCCAGTTTTCGCCTTCATATGCAAACCAAACATTACAAAATTCGATATTCCCCTCTATTTTGTCAAGCTCTACCGCGCCCTCTTTATCAACCACTTCGGGCTCCATATCAAGAATAGTAAATATCTTTTCACCCGAAGCAAAAGCCGATTGAAGCCAGTTAAACTGCTCGGCAAGGCTCTGTATTGGATTGAAGAACTTCGATATATACATATAGAACGAAACTATGATACCGCCGCTCAACGTCTGACCTAAGAACGTAACGTTATTTATGTATCCTCTTCCGCCGAGATAAAGCAGGCAAAGCACTGAGGATATATAAAGCATATACACAAGAGGGCGGAATATAGCGAATACGAAAATCTCATTTCTTTTAGCTGTGCCAAGAGCGTTGTTCTTCCCCGCGAATTCCTCACTCTTTCTGTTTTCTCTGTTAAATATCTGAGTTATCTTCATACCCGAAAGATTTTCGGACAAGAAGGTATTTATGTCCGTCGTGCCGTCTTTTACCTTCCTGTAAGCGCGGCGCGAGAACTTTCTGAATATCATCGTGAACATAACGATGAACGGCACGAAGCAAAGCACCATGAGCGTGAGCATAAAGTTAACGCATAACATCGCGACAAGAACACCGAAAATAACGAGTATGTTCTTTACAAGATTGACAAGTATATTGGTGAACATACGTGATATCGCGTTAGTATCATTCGCAACTCTTGTCACCAATTTTCCGACAGGAATATGATGCAGCTGGTCGTGCGAAAGACTTTCAACCTTAATAAAAACGTCTTCTCTCAGCTTTGAGACTATCTTCTGACCCGTCTTTTGGAGTATTATCGCTTGAATATAGGTTGAAACGAGAGATACTATAAGAATCCCCGCGTAAACGATAACAAACGTAAGAAGCTTCGGCATCTCAAAGTCGTCCTTTATCATCTCCTCAATGCTTCCGATTAGAAGAGGAGATACGATATCGTATCCGACGGATATGAGCATCACAAGTCCCGCCAATACGAAATTCCATACGTAGGGACGCGCATAAGCAAGAAGTCTCCTGATAATTTCCGAGTCCTTCATACTACGCTCAAAACCGAACTCTGTCTTCTTATCCTTGATAAGAGCGTAAGCAACTATAAATACCGCCGAAATAATTCCGATGACCGCGCCGACGAATATAATAGGGTAAAACTCATGCATTTTCATGTCCCTCCTCTTCAAGCTTCTGGAGGTCTACGGTAAGCTTGTACGCAGGGCATGTGGCTATAAGCTCATCGTGAGTACCCACCGCGCGGACAAATCCGTCCTCAACGAAGATTATTTTATCCATTCCCTCTACCGTAGAAACTCTGTGCGCGATAAGTATCGTTGTTTTACCTGCGCGCTCGCGGCGGAGATTATTGATTATAGTGCGCTCGGTGCTTGTATCAACAGCGCTCACCGAGTCATCGAGAATAAGTATCGGGGCATTCTTCAGAAGAGCTCGCGCAATAGATATTCTCTGCTTCTGACCGCCCGAAACCGTAACACCGCGCTCTCCGAGAACGGTTTTATATTTTTCCGGGAATTCATCTATGTTTTCGTGAACGTCAGAAAGAGTCGCGGCTCTTATCACCGCCTTTTCATCGGGTGCGTCTAAGGCGAATGCAATGTTGTTTTCTATTGTATCGCTGAATAGGAAATTATCCTGCGGAACGTAAGCCGAATTGCGTCTTACGGTCTCTATCGGTATATCGTTCACATCGTGCCCGTCAATGAAAAGCGTACCGTCCGAAACGTTATACGTTCGCAAAAGCAAGTCCACAATAGTAGTTTTTCCGGAGCCTGTCCTTCCTATAATACCGACATTTTCTCCGGCATTTATCTTAAAGCTTACGTTTTTGAGCGAGTCATATTCCGCGTCGGGATAACGGAAGGTGAGATTTTTATACTCAATATCACCCGCAATTTTCTCAACATCAACGACTCCGCTTCTGTCGGTAACATCTATCTTAGCATCAAGAAGGTCGCTTATTCTCGAGAGCGAAGCAGCTCCGCGCGAGTGCATGTCAATAAGCTGGGAAATAGCCATAACAGGCCATACTATTGACGTGAAATAGCTTATAAACTCTATAAGCTCACCGGCTGTAAACACGTCGGTATAAACGAGGTATCCTCCGTAACCGAGTATGACACAGGTAACCGACTCAACGAACAGTGTTACCAGAATATGAAGCAGCGTAGAGCTTTTTGTAAAGTCGATATTGACCTTCTCGTTTTCACGGTTAAGCTTCTTGAATGCCCAAAGCTCACGGAATTCCTTAACGAACGCCTTGATAACCGCAATTCCGGAAAAGCTTTCCTGAGAGAAGTCCGAAAGAGAGGAGAATGCCTCCTGGCGTGCCTCCCATTTCTTCATCATCGTTTTTCCGAGCAGTGTTCCCATAAGGAACAAAAACAGCATCGGAATAAGAGCAAACAGCGTAAGCAAGGGGTTCATCGAAACCATCTTGGCTATCGCAAGCGCTCCGAGCAGTGCCGCGTCAAATACCATCAGCACGCCATCGCCAAAGCACTCGTTGATGGTCTCAAGGTCGTTAGTGAAAAGAGACATCATATTTCCGACCTTGTTTTTTCCGTAATATTCCTGCGAAAGCTTTTTGCACCTTGCGAACATTTCTTCGCGAAGCTCGGTCTCAACCTTTATAGCAGAGCCGAAAAGACATACTCGCCAAAGAAATCTGCCAAATACCATAGCAATTATGATAATCAGCATAGGTCGGCATATCTGATCAAGCAAAAAGCTCATATCGAAGGCATATTCAACTCCGTCTACAACGGCATATCCATTGTTTATACCGTCAATGACCGCTCTGTAAAGCTCCGGAACCTTCAGCTGAAACCAGTCAACCAAAAACAAAGCCAGCACTCCGAGGAGCAAAGCACCCAGATGCTTTATGTAGTATTTGTTGATATGTTTTCCGAAAATCATCTTTTATCTTCCATTCCAAAACGTAGTATCATTTATTTTATCACATATATGAAGGTAATGCAATAGATAAATTTGAAATATTTTTTTAAATGTAGCTGCGCGTTATTGACTTGCCGACTTTGCGGTGTTATAATAACTAATGATTATGTTACGCTGAAAATTCAGCCGAACAAAAAGCGGAGATTTTCATGATGAAAAGCACGAAAAAAGAAATTTTCAAGGAATACATTATAGACGTCGCATTTGCGATTATTGCGGGTATAATAGTCGCAACCGCATATTACTTCTTCCAGAACAGCAATAACTTTGCCCCCGGCGGTGTTGGCGGCTTAGCTACAATTACATATCACCTGCTTGGCGAGAAGGTTGACTGGGCATACCTTATGATAGCCTTCAATATTCCCATATTTATTCTCGTCACAGCCCTTGTAAATAAAAAGCTCGGCATATTTCTTTCGATTTATATGCTTGTTCAGTCCTTCGGCACGAAGGTCTACGCTCTTCTCGGCGCAAAGCCGTATTGCCTCGCAGTAAACGGAGAGGACTTTGAAATAATGTTTGCCTGCATCGCGACCGGAGTTATATCCGGCATAGGCTTTTCTCTTATGCTACGTCACTTCGGAGCAAGCGGAGGAACGTACGCAATTTCCGCTCTTATCAAAAAAGCAAGACCCGCGGCAAACGTAGCTTACGTATCCTTCCTGCTTGACGCGTCGGTCGTCTTCGTCGCCTTCTTCGTTTACGGAATGAAGGTAACCCCTGTTATCTGTACGCTTATCAACCTCTTCGTTGCTAACATAGTAGTTGACTATTCTGTATCCGGTCTTCAGTGCGGATATAAGTTTGAGATAGTCACGAAGGAGCCCGAGCTTATCGCGGAAGAGCTTATGGAGAAGCTTCACCACGGTGTAACGGAGATACGCACCGTCGGAATGTATTCCCATACCGACTCGTATATGCTTATCTGTATAGTACGCAAAAGGCAGATAGGAGAAACCATGAAAATAATCAAAAACCATCCCGGCACCTTTGCGAATTTATCAAAGGTAAACGAGGTGTTTGGAAGATTCAGAAAATAACAAAAAAGAGCAGAGATTAGGACACCAAAGATCTCTGCTCTTTTTAAAATTGCGTTTTTTGTAAACAATAATTGTCAAGTTGGGTAATATTTCGCAAGTCCGCCCGATGATGTTTCTCTATATCCGAGCGGAAGGTCACAACCCGTATTATACATAGTTTTAACGATAAGGTCAAAGGTTATCTTCCTCGAATCCGAAAGGAAGTTTGCGAGTGAAAGGGCGTTTATCGCACGCATTGCGGCAACCGCGTTTCTTTCTATGCACGGTATCTGAACAAGGCCGCATATAGGGTCGCAGGTAAGGCCGAGATGATGCTCCATAGCAACCTCCGCGGCATATTCTATCTGACCGAGTCCCATTCCGAAAAGCTCACCGAGCGCGGCAGCCGCCATAGAGCATGCCGAGCCTATTTCTGCCTGGCAGCCGCATTCCGCGCCGCTGATAGACGCATTGGTTCTTATAAGGTTTCCTATAAGTCCCGCGGTTGCGAGAGCATGAAATATCTGCCTATCGGTAAAACCGCGGCTATCCTGCATATATTTGAGCACCGACGGTAAAACTCCGCACGAGCCGCAGGTTGGCGCAGTTACGATTGTTCCGCCCGCCGCATTTTGCTCGCTGACAGCAAAGGCGTAAGAGGAAACGAGGCGGTTTTCCCTTGTCTGCGCCGACTCATCAATGTGGTTTTTCTCAAAAAGAGTTCTTGCCTTGCGCTGTGTACCAAGCCCTCCGGGCAGAGTTCCCGACGTGGAAAGTCCTTCGTGAATAGCTCTTTTCATTGCGTCCCACACCTCGTCAAGATAATCGTAAATATCTTCACCCTCATGCTCTATAACGTATTCGTAAAGTCTGATGTTCCTTCTCTTACACTCCTCTGCTATTTCAGTAAAGGTTGACAGAGGATAAGCATCAGGCGCACAGCTCGCCTTTCCCTCGCCTTCTATCTCGATAGAGCCGCCGCCAATGCTGTAAAAACGAACACGGGCAGCCTCTTTTCCCTTTATGATAGCAGTAATATCCATAGTATTCGGATGCACGGGCGTAGGAGTATTAGTATCTAAGCTTATCTCCGCAGGTACGGGAGAGAGAGTCTCATTTATTATAATATCCGTGCCATGCCCGTTGCCCGTCAGAGCAAGAGAGCCGAAAAGAGTTATATGAAAGGCTTCGGCATCGGGATAACGCTCCTTCATAATCTTACAAGCGCGCTCAGGTCCCATCGTGTGAGACGAAGAAGGGCCTCTTCCAATCTTATATAAGCTTCTTATGGATTCCATTTTACTTCTCCTCTGCGAGCTCCTCCAAAAGAGCCTCGTAATCTATCTTAAGATTCTTGTAATAGTATTCCTTATCATGCTCACCTATATTGCGCATAACCCGACACGGGTTGCCGACAGCAACAACATTTGCGGGAATATCTTTTGTTACAACGCTTCCGGCGCCGATAACCGTATTATCACCGATACTAACGCCCGGCAATATAATAGCCCCCGCGCCTATCCAGCAGTTCTTTCCGATATGAACACTCATGTTATACTGATAAGCCTTTGCGCGAAGATATGGGTCTATCGGATGCGCTGCCGTCGCGACAATAACGTTCGGCGCAAACATAGTACCGTCACCGACGTAAATATGAGTATCGTCAACGAGCGTAAGATTAAAATTCGCGTATACGTTTTTGCCGAAATGAACGTGCTTTCCTGCCCAGTTTGCGTGCAACGGAGGCTCAATATAGCATCCCTCGCCTATTTCCGCAAACATTTCCGAGAGGAGCTTACCTCGCTTTTCCATCTCAGACGGACGCGTCGCGTTGAAATCATAAAGCTTATCAAGCGCGGCAAGCTGCTCGCTCATTATTTCATCACCCATGGGATAATATATTTTACCGCTATACATTCTTTCTTTTATCTCTTCAAGTTTCATCGCAGTCTCTCCGCTTCTAATCAACATTATCATTAATGATATACTAACATAAATCCAAGGAATTTTCAAGTACAAATATTATCATATTCCGTTTAAAATGCCGTTATTTCGGAAATAATTGAAATACGCATTAAAATCTTTTGAGAGCCAAAGCTCAAAGCAAAGGCATCAAGAAAAGAAAGGAATTGAAAAATGAAACATTTTGTTTGCAAAAGCTGCGGAAATCTTGTAGCTATGGTTAATGATTCGGGAAAGCGAGTATGCTGCTGCGAGAGCCGAATGGACGAGCTTGTGCCTAAAGCTTCCGACGACACTCGCGAAAAGCATCAGCCGAAAATTGCAGTAAAGGACGGAAAGGTCACTATTACCGTAGGTCCTGCCGACAACAGTCACCCCCAGCTCCCCGAGCACGCTATCTCGTGGGTATGCCTTATCACCGACGGTGGAAGCCAGAGAAAACTACTCACTCCCGACGGCAAAAGCGAAGCAGTCTTTCATATCGGCAAAAACGAAAAGGTCATAAAGGCATTTGCCTACTGTAATCTGCACGGGTTATGGGTTACCGAATGTAAAACGACAGATAACGAATAGATAATAAAAAGCAAGGCTGAGAGATAAAAATGCACTCGGTCTTGCTTTTTTATTACAATTTATACTAAAATTACGGTATTATCGGATAAAGCTGAATGGTATTTCCGCCGTCAACAACAAGCTCTGCGCCCGTTGTATTCCTTGCGTTCTCGGCAAAATACCATACGGCATCGGCAATGTCTGCTCCTACCGCAACGTCTCCAAGAGGCGTGAAGCGCGAGGGAACGTTGTTGTAAAAATCGGGGTTTTTTTCCCATCTGTCGGTCTTTATCATTCCGGGAAGAACAGCATTTACCCTTATGTTATATTTTCCGAGGTCAAGCGCCATAGCGCGCATCATGCCGAGCTGACCGCCCTTGGATGACACGTATGCTATTCTGTCGGGTATTGCGCGGTATGCGGTATTTGAATTTACAAACACAATACTTCCCCCGCCGTTTTCAATCATTCTCTTGGCTGCGCACCGAGAAAGGCAGAAGTTCCATACCACGTTAGTATTGAGAACGCGCATAAAATCGGTAACGGGATTTTCAAATATTTTCATTCCGAGACCCTGGTCCGCCGCATTCAAAACAAGATTTTCTATAAATATTCCTTTTTCGTCAAGGAAGGAAAACATATTCTCGACTGACTCTTCATCTATCTCTGTTTCGTTCAAGAGCGAGTTTATCGTATATCCTATAATATGTACGCCGGGGAATTTTTCCTGATAGTATCTCTCGGCGTCAGCGACCTTAGTTTCGTCTCTTCCCGTGAATACTACGTTTTTTCCCTCTTCCGCGAATTTTTCAACAATAGCCACACCCGTGTTAACGCATGCGCCTGTTATAAGTGTTGCTTTCATATCTCCTCCAAAAAATTCTTTTAACTATGCTGTTGCAGATGCTGTTGCAGATTAAAAATAAAACTTGGTTTTAGCGGGTCTTATATCCGTAAGCGCGCCGGTGTAGTGACGCAGAGTGTGAGGCTTATAAGGATGCTTTAAGCACTCCTCCTCGTTTATCTCTATACCGATACCGGGCTTATCGGGAATGGTTATGTATCCGTCCTTATACTCAAGGCTTTCATTGGTAACGTCGCCTCTCCACTCAACGTCAGAATACATAATTTCAAGAATTTCAAAGTTCGGGCAGGTTGCCGCAAGCTGTAAGGTTGCCGCATTCGCCACAGGGCCCGAAGGATTATGAGGCGCGAAGGGTATATATCTGCTCTCGGCCTCTGCCGCTATTTTCTTCAGCTCCATAATACCGCCCGCGTGGGAAATGTCGGGTTGGATATAGTCGGCTGCCATTTTGTCGAAAAGACTGCGATAGTCCCAGCGTGTATAAAGTCTTTCACCTGCCGATATAGCAACGGGTGATTTATCTCTGACCGCCTTCAAGGCATCGAGATTATCCGGAGGAACGGGCTCCTCAAAGAACATCGGGCGGAACTGCTCAAGCTCTTTTGCAATCTTAACCGCAGTCGGAATATTGAATCTGCCATGGCCCTCTATAAGAAGATCGACCTCATCGCCAACCGCCTCTCTTACCGCCGCAACACATCTGAGCGCCTTATCAAGCTCCGCGTTTGAAATATTAAGATAGTTCTTTCCGAAAGGATCCCACTTCATAGCGGTAACTCCGCGCTGAACCGCAATACGCGCCTTTTCTCCGAATTCTTCGGGCTCCTTTGCGCCTGCGAACCAGCCGTTTACGTAAATTCTTACCTTATCGTTCACCTTACCGCCGAGAAGCTGATAAACAGGAACGTTAAGACTCTTTCCGAGTATATCCCAAAGAGCTATCTCAACTGCAGACAAAGCCGACGTAAGCACTGCGCCTCCTCGCCAATACGCGTCTCTGTATATGGCGTGCCAATGCTTCTCAATATCCAAAGGATTCTGGCCTACAAGATACTCCTTTATATGCTCAACAGCACCTATCAGAGCCTTCTCCTTATATTCGAGTGTTGCTTCTCCCACTCCGTCGATTCCCTCATCAGTGTAGACCTTTACAAATACCCAATTCGTTCGGAAGCAGTCGACGTTAAAAACTTTAATGTCCGTTACCTTCACGTTATTTCCTCCAGCAATATAAAATTTATATATTCAACAGCTTTGCCTGTTGACATTCCTCATTTTTTATTTTATAATAATTTTACTCATAAACATACACTTAAATTACTTGATTTATTAGAAATCTTACTGTTTTTATGAAAGGAAGCAACAAAATGAAGCTTGTTTTGCCCGAAATCGTCAGCATAGGAATTTACAATACGCAAATTGCGGTAAAAAATAAAACTCTGACAAAAAACAGAAAAACGGTAATGTTTGAGATAGAGATACCGATAGAAAAGGGCGGAACATCGCACATAAATAACGAGCAGATGCCGATAGACACCGATATGATAATCTGCGCAAAGCCGGGGCAGACACGACACACAAGGCTTCCCTTTAAATGCTATTACATACATATGATAGTAAACGACGGCGCTCTTAAAGATATTTTGCTCAGTACACCAAATTTTGTGAAAACCGATAAGTACGGAAAATATTTGGAAATTTTTGAGTCTCTTTGCAAGTATTACGGCTCAGCAGACCAAAGAGACGAAATAATCATGCAAAGCCTGCTTCTTAAGCTTATTTACAATCTTCAGAAGGATTTTCGTAGCATATCCGAACAAGAGAAAACCAAAAACAATAATTATAAGGTCATAGAAAAGGTACTGAAATACATTGATGAAAATATAACGGCAGATCTCTCGCTTGATACCGTTTCGGCTTATGCCGGCTTCAGTCCTGTATATTTTCACAATTTGTTTAAAGCTTCAACCGGAAAAAAGCTTCACGAGTACGTAGAAGAAAAGCGCATAAAAAAAGCGGCGGATCTGCTTATTACAACAGACCGCACGCTTACGGAAATTGCTTATACCTGCGGATTTTCCTCGCAGTCGTATTTCAGTTATGCTTTCAAGCGTAAGATGAAGCTCACGCCGAAGGAATATGCCAAAGGAGTGTTTAAACGATATGGAGAGCAGCTATAGATATACCTAACTGTTTTTATCTCTCGGCTGAAATTTTTCCGCCGCCGACAGTGAGCTTGCATATTCTCGCTGTTCTTCTCTCCTCATATTCAGACGAAGAATTTTCAATATAATCTCTGCCGTGATATATGGCATAATATTCTCCTTTATGCTTTATCACGCTGTGATGCCCGGTTCCTTCTTCATAACCGTTTTTAATAATAACCGGATTAAAATGACCGTCCTTCGTAACCTTTACAAAATCAACGCTCTTCAAATCATCGCTACTCGATTTTGCGGCAGCATATCCGATATGATAAGTATCATCCTTATAGCATCCTGCGCTGTACATAAGATATTGCCAGTCCCCTTCACGGAACCAGAATGGCCCTTCTACTGTATACCAATTTCTCTCCTTGGTGCATTGAGGTGTGAATTTTTCCTCATCAAATGTAGGAACTATTACTTCCTTTGGATTGTTTTCCGGAGTATAAGGATCTATAAATTTATCGACAAAAACTCTTGTGCCGACCATTTCGCAACCGAGGTTATCCTTAGCGTACCACAAAAATAAACCTTCATTCGTTTTTACCATATGTGAATCGATAGAAAAATGATCATATAAACGCTTTGGATTTTCAAACGGTCCGAGAGGTAATGACGAGGATGCTACGTGCATGCATTCAAAATTCCCGTTTTCGTTAAATGAAACATACATATAATATTTATCTTCCAGCTTTATGACCGAAGGAGCCCAATAATCCTCTCCGCCCTCAAATGATGCAACTATTCCCTCATAGCTCCACTCTCCGAATATATCACGGCTCTTGTATGCTTCAACGCCG
Organism: Eubacteriales bacterium; assembly: GCA_045644805.1. Lineage (GTDB taxonomy): Bacteria > Bacillota > Clostridia > Oscillospirales > CAG-272 > UBA1740. Next base: position 16,453 of record JAZRHO010000031.1, read on the forward strand.
TGAGTACCGGTAACATATAAATAAAGAACGTCTCCATCCTCAAAAATAAAGGGATCCGGCTGCGATTTGGCACGAACGTTAAATCTTAATTTCATGTTTTGATTCTCCTTGTTTTTTATCGCTGTGTCATTGAGATTAAAACGGCTTTTTTACATAACGGCTTTACTTTATATGATACATTTTATCATGGTTTAGAAGATTTTTCAATACGTGCAGGTTATATTTGAAAAAATTTCGGGAACATTATTAATATAGGCAATAGGAAGTAATCCTAACCAAAAAAGGAGCGTTTTATGATTGAAGAAGATACAATAAAAATACTCCGAGAGTGTTACTCCGGAGCAGAGATGGGAATTTTGTCTATCAATGATGTACTCAAATACGTAAAAGACGAGGAGCTGAATGAAATTCTTAAAAATTGCCGCGAAGGGCACGAGGATTTGTTAGAGCAAATAAGCGAGCTTCTCGAATCATATGGAGACGGAGGCAAAGAGCCTAATTCCATAATAAAGGGCATGTCCTGGATGAAGACGAATATGAAGCTTGCCGTAAATGAAAGCGACGCAACCATAGCAAATATAATAACAGATGGATGCAACATGGGAATTAAATCGCTCTCAAAGTACCTAAACCGATACACGGCTGCCGAGGAGCGAGCAAAGGATATAGCAAAAAAGCTCATAGCAGAAGAAGAGCGACTTAGTGTTCAAATGAGAGATTATTTATAATTTTCCCCTTTTATGAATAATATGATAAAACAAAATCAAAGTGTTTTCAAGCAGTTCTCTAAAAGACAATTTTACAAGAATACGGTATATCTCGAAAGAAATATGCCGTATTTTTGTATTTGTGTCAGCCAATGCAGTTCTTGTCAAGAAAAATGATGGGAAATAATGCGTTTTTCGGAAGGTGTTTTATTATGCCGGATTTTTCTCCAAATCGCTTGATATTCTGCAAATTTCGTGGTATAATAGGTATGCTACACAAAACCGAATAAACTTTATGGGCTAATAGTCTTTTCTTTTATTGAAGGGGTATTATACCCTTTTTTAGGCATACTACTTTTGAATTTGGTAAAATCGCGAATTCCACAGGTAGTATGTCGGATACTATTATCCCGTTTATCTGGTTTTGTGTAGCAACAATCGGAGTTTGCGTTTTTCGGTGCGGCAACTCCGGTTGCCGCACTTTTTAATTTAGAGAAACTCACCGAGGTAAATCCGCTGAAAGTATTTACAAATTCAAAAATATATGATATAATAGTTATGCCAAACAAACTAAATATGTAGTCTATGGGTGTATTTTACTTTTTAGGGATACTTATACCCTTTTTTGAATATACTCTCTTTATTGAATTTGATAAAATGCAAATTCCGTATAGAGAGAGTTGTAATATACCCAATCTGTATATAGTTTGTTTGGCGACGACTGGAATTTGCGTTTTTGTGCGCTGATTACGGTCGGCGCACTTTTTAGTTTAGAGGAACTCACCGAGGTGGGAGAAAATGAGCAATTGCAATTATGGTAAAATGACAAACCAAGATGTCGAAAATATAAATAATAAGGATTTTTTTGCGGGTATATCAAACGAAAAACGTGAGCTTTTCAAGCGCGCATTATCAGAAGCGTTGGATTTGAAAATCCACAAGATCGAGGAAGAAGTCAAAAATATTAAAACACCACCGCCAAGCAAACGGCACAAGATACAAATGAACCGTATATTTCGTGAACGTGTTGGCGGATCGTTTCTTCCGTTCCCCGAAGAGGATAATGTCACGAGAGAGCACGAAGCAAGCTTTTAATAAGACTCAAAATCAACGAATTTTTCGATTGTCGCGAAGAACGCAAACTCCGAGTGTTACATATATTATACTCAATCTTTGAGTATAAGTAAATACTCAATTTATGAGTATGATAAACTTTTTACATAATAATTGTAAGGAGTTTATATGAACTACAGAGAACGAATGAGAAATTTACGCGAAGACAACGATTTAACTCAAAAAGAGCTTGGCGCAGTTATAAACAAATCACAACAAGGTTACAGTCATATAGAGGATGGCAGGGCAGAATTAAAGATAGATGATTTAATAAAGCTCTGTCAATTTTATAAAGTAAGCGCAGATTATTTTATAGGAATTACGGATAAGAAATAAGTTTAATAAACACATGGTGTAACTTTTTTCATCGAGGTCGGGAGAAAAACACCACTCAATCTGGCCTTTAGCGAAGATTCTTTCGCCTTGCCGCTTACAAGCCAGCTTGACGCGCTCTGCGGCGAGAATGTGAACTGGCGCGCTATTGCGCACCAAATTCAAATCGGATGGCACCTCCAAGAAATGAAAAAAGCATCCCATTGGGATGCCGCCACCCAGGTATTCGCCTTTGGCGAAGATTCTTTCGCCTTGCCGCTTACAAGCCAGCTTGACGCGCTCTGCGGCGAGAATGTGAACTGGCGCGCTATTGCGCACCAAATTCAAATCGGATGGCACCTCCAAGAAATGAAAAAAGCATCCCATTGGGATGCTTCATTCCTTGGAGGTTCCACCCAGATTTGAACTGGGGGTAGAGGTGTTGCAGACCTTTGCCTTACCGCTTGGCTATGGCACCAATCTTTATACGCTCATACATTATACCAAACAAAATATTGTTTGTCAAGACTTTTTTGAAATAAACTTTAAAAACAAAATCCTTCGTAAAACTTTTACTTTACATAATAATAATTCTATGCTATAATTGACTCATGGATAACCATTCCTTTGATTTTTTTTGCGAAACGTCAGCTTTTCAGTATGAAACAATCAGCCATGTATCGCATAATATATCAATCAGACTAAAACATAATGAACAGGAGCTTTTTTATGAAGGTATTAATGATTAACGGCAGTCCAAGAGCAAACGGAAATACAGCGATTGCTCTCGATGAGGTAAAAAAGATTTTTGAGGGCGAGGGAGTCGAGGTTGAGTATATCCAAGTGGGAAATATGACCATTCGCGGATGCCTTGGCTGCGCCGGATGCTATAAAACCGGCAAATGCGCGATTGACGATATTGTAAACGAAATCGCTCCGAAGCTTGAGGAATGCGACGGCATGGTAATAGGCAGTCCTGTTTATTATGCGGCGGCAAGCTCAACTCTTACTGCCCTGCTCGACCGCCTATTTTACAGCACGCATTTTGATAAGCGAATGAAGGTGGGAGCTTCTGTCGCCGTTGCAAGGCGAGGAGGCTGCTCGACTACGTTCGACCAGCTTAATAAATATTTTACCATTTCGGGAATGCCCATCGCTTCAAGCCAATATTGGAACAGTGTTCACGGTGCTCGTATCGGAGAGGCTGCGGAAGACCTTGAGGGACTGCAAACCATGCGCACGCTTGCCCGCAATATGCTCTTCCTTATGAAAAGCATCGCTATCGGCAAAGAAAAATTCGGACTCCCCGAGCAGGAAAGCAAAAAGGAAAGAACTAATTTCATAAGATAATACTTGACGGACTCAAAAATTTGTGATATAATTCTTACATAGACAGTTCGAAACCATCCTGTCTTAAAACAAAACTATGGGTAATTTTATAGGTTATTTTGCGCCCATTTTTTGGGCGCATTTTTATTTCAACACAAATTGTACAAAATAAATCAATACACACTAAAAGACAGGAGACTTAAATGATAAATGAACTTCTTTTAATAGGCTCTGTGATTATCATATACGGAGCCGTGCTGCTTTCATACCGCCTTTTCGGAAAAAGCGGACTTTACGTAATGACCGCGCTTACCACCGTTTTTGCGAATATTGAAGTTCTTATGCTGGTTGATGCCTTCGGCATGGAGCAGACACTTGGAAACGTTATGTTCGCATCTACCTATCTTATCACGGATATTTTAAGCGAAAACGAGGGAAAAAAGAGCGCCTCGCGCGCTGTGTGGCTCGGTGTTTTCACTTCCGTTGTAATGCTGATATTCACTCAGTATTGGCTTCTCTATTCCCCTGCCGCAGGCGACTGGGCGAGCGGTGCTATAAACACTATTTTCTCCACCACTCCAAGACTTCTTCTCGCGAGCTTCATAGGATACGTTGTTTCCCAGCGGTTTGACGTTTGGCTTTACCACAAATGGTGGGATTTTACAACTAAAAAATTTGGAGACGAAAAACGCTTTTTATGGGTTCGCAACAACTTCTCTACGCTTATATCTCAAATGATAAATACCGTTATTTTCACCTCAATTGCCTTTGCCGGCTGGTACGATATAAAAACGCTTTTATCAATAATGCTTTCAAGCTATATCATATTTATCTTTACAAGTCTTCTCGATACACCCATGGTTTATATGGCACGCGCTCTGAAGTCTAAAAATAAAACCGATGCTTTTAAAGTACTGGCGGATAAGGAAAAATAATTCCCCGCGAAAAATCATATTTCCCGACATTTACCGCAAAAGCAAAAAATTCAACAGCTGTGAAGCTACTCAGGTGCACTTATTAACAAAACTTAAACATTTTTCTAAAAAGTCAAAAACATCATATATTTATAATATAGCGAAGCGATATCTTTGTAACGGTGGGAGCTTCGCTATATTCATTTGTTGGGGGATTATTATGAAAAGAAGGCTGCATTACGATATAATGACCGCAGGCGGAAAGAAAAAATCGGTCGACAGAGAAATAAACTATATACCCGTAAGATATATTATCGCAATGATTATAACAATACTTGAGGTTGCGGCAGTTATAGGAATAGTTATCGCGCTTTGTTATTTCGTTCCCTATTTCTATATAGCTGCTTACGCTACCGCTATATTCTGCATTATCAAGATAATAGGCTCTGACGATAATCCCGATTATAAGGTTCCTTGGATACTGTTTGTCATCATAATTCCCGTTGCGGGTTTCATGCTTTATTTTCTTTTTTATTCGAGAAAACTTCAGCGCAAATACATAAAAAGACTTGACGAACTTGAAAAACAGAGGTATAATTATAGCGATTGTCTTTCGTTCTCAGACTTTGAAAAAGAAAGCCCCGTATATTCGTCAATGGCAAAAATGCTGACAAAGGTGGCAAATACTAAACTCTTCACCGATACAAAAGCTACATATTTTCCTCTCGGAGAGGATATGTTTGAAAGTATGCTCTGTGACCTTGAAGCTGCAAAAAGCTTCATTTTCATGGAATATTTCATAATAGAAGAAGGCAAATTCTGGAACTCGATACTGGATATTCTTAAGAAAAAGGCTAATGATGGCGTTTTGGTAAGAGTGCTGTACGATGACGTCGGATGCATGAGTACACTGCCGGGAGACTACGATAAGCAGCTTCGTTCATTCGGTATTGAGGCATACCCCTTCTCCCGTCTTCGTGGAAATGCGGACAGCGAGTTCAACAACCGCAGTCACAGAAAAATACTCGTAATTGACGGTGCGGTAGGCTATACGGGAGGCGTAAATATTGCCGACGAATATATAAACGAGACCGTGCGTTTCGGTCACTGGAAGGATACGGGACTCCGTATCGAGGGTCCTGCGGTAATGGAGCTTGTTCGCTTGTTTTGCGTTGACTTCGGATTAAACGCAAAAGAAATGCCTACGCTTCCTATCGGAGCATACAGAGAAGACTTTGAATCTCGGTCGAATGGGTATATGATTCCCTTCGGTGACGGACCTCGTCCTCTTTATGAGCGCAGAGTGGGAAAAAGCGTTATCATGAATATGCTGAACTCGGCTAACAGATATATGTATATGACCACGCCGTATCTTATTATTGACAATGATATATGCACGGCGATAGAAACTGCCGCGCTTCGCGGGGTTGACGTAAAAATAATAGTTCCGCATATCCCCGATAAAAAGCTCGTATTCGATATGACACGAAGCTTTTATCACCGTCTTTTGAGCGCAGGAGTTGAAATTTATGAATATAAGCCCGGCTTCATTCATGCCAAAAGCTATATTTGCGATGACGTATGCGCCATGATAGGTACAATTAATCTTGATTACCGCAGTCTCGTTCATCATTTTGAAAATGGTGTGTGGATGTATAAATGCGAAGTTATAACAGATATTAAAAATGATATTGATAACACGCTTGAAAAGTCTTTAAAAATCACGAATGATATGTTAAAAACTAACACGCTGCACCGCTTATTCAGAGCAATCGTAAGAATTTTCTCGCCATTGTTTTAACATTACGAAAGGATAATTCATATTATGAATCAAAACAAAAAGGGACGTGAGCCGTTCAAAATATACGGAGTCGAATTCGTATATCTATGCGTTTTCGGAATCATTGTAGCCGCACTCGGTTGGCTTGTTGAAAATACCAGCCGCGCTATCACCGACGGTATAATCGACTCAAGATTCCACGTGCTTCCCTTCATTTCGGTTTATGCTCTTATAGTTTTTGCTTTTCATATCGCACTCGGAACGCCCGATGATATATGCGTTTTCGGAAAGCACCTATTCCGTGAAAAAAGCAAAAAGACGAAAATCCTTTCAAACGTAATTTCATACCTCGTTATATGCTTTTTCGTCTTTGCGGGCGAGCTCGCGGTAGGAAATCTTTGGGATATCTGCTTTGGCGTAGAGCTTTGGGATTATTCGCTTTTCCCTCTCAACGTCACGCAATACACAAGTATAGTTTCAACCTTCGGATTCGGAACAGGCGCTTATCTTCTCTTCAAGTTCTTATACACTCCGATACTCCGCCTTCTCCGTGAGAAAATGAGCTATAAGACAGCAAAAATTATCACTATGACACTCGGCACTCTGATAGTCCTCGACCTTCTTTTCCTTATAATTCAAATAGTATTCTTTAACCAAGCGAATACGTGGTGGTCTATCTATCTGCCCTGGTATAAAGGATAAGGATATGACACTTTACACATACATCAGCCCGATATGCGCGGGCGTGCTCCTCTTATGCCTTGCTTTCGTAATACCGAAAACAGTGCGATACACCTCGGCAATAAAAAGATACAAGGTTATACCTCACTCTGACGAAAAAACTAACTTCGCCCTTATAATTCCCGCAAGGAACGAATCGCGCGTCATAGAAGCAAATCTGCAATCGGTTTTTGCCTCGGATTACCCTGCCGACAAATATGAAGTTTTCGTAATAGTGGAAAACGAAAACGACCCCACGGTAGAAATATGCAAAAAATATGACCGTGTAAACGTTTTTTACAGAACGAACCTTGAAAACGAAGGCAAGGGCTATGCGCTCGACGAATGTATAAAGGATATTTTTGAAAAACACGATAGATTTGACGCATTCGTTATATTCGATGCGGATAATCTTGTGGGAAGCAAATTTTTATCCCGTATGAGCGACGCATATATGGCAGGATATGACGCTGCCTGCGGAAACAGAAACAACAAGGACTGGAACGCCTCTGTTACCTGCGCGTCATCAGCCCTTACGTTTATCGCTATAAATTCCGTGCAGAACAAAATGAAAAGCTGCGACGGAATGAATATGACGTTTTCCGGCACGGGCTTCTTCATTCGTTCCGATATACTGAAAAATCTCGGTGGCTGGCCTTTCCATTCGCTTACCGAGGACTATGAGTTTTCGACCTACGCTATGTGCAAGAGACTTAAGACGTACTACGTCGACGATGCTTTGTATTACGACGAGCACCCGGTTAAGCTTTCGCAGTCAATAGTACAGCGTACGCGCTGGGTCAAGGGTTATTTCACGGTAAGAAAAAGATACAAAAAGCAAAAAAAGGAAATGCTCCGAGCCTGCCGCCGCGACGGATTGGCAAAAAAGGATGCGCTGGGCGAGCTTCCCCTGCTTGCGCTTGCCATAGATATCGTGCTATACGTTATTTTCCTTATCGTAATGGGCGTACTCAGCTTGGTGTCGAACGCTCAAAGCGCTCTGTTCTTCTTCTCGCAGGCAGTCGCCTGGCTATTCTTCATTTACTTGGTTATCGTTATTGTAACAGTATTTCTCTTTAAGCTAGAGGAGCGCAATATACACATTACAAAATCAAAAAAGCTCGGAGCTATACTTTTCCACCCTATATTCCTCGCGACATACGTTGCCGCCGCAATACGCGCAATATTTATCAAGAGCAAGTGGGAAATAATCGAGCATACCATAAACACGGAGATATCCGATGAAGAAAATTAAAAGACAAACGTTTTATTATAAAGACGAGCTGAACGACGACTTTGCAACCACTGTCAAAACCACAAATCCATTACCGAAAACTTATAAATATGTAAATAAAAGTATTATTTTCAGAGTTATTTCGTTTGTTTTATATTATTTAATAGTAAAACCGCTAGCCTATATTTATGTAAAAATAAAATTTCATCATAGGATAATAGGAAAGAAAAAGTTAAAGGGCATTCCCGGAGGTTTTATTATTTACGGAAACCACACTACCCTCGTCGGTGATGCCTTCATTCCAAACATTCTCACCTATAAGCAAAGAAATTATATTATAACAGGCGAGCAAGCAAGCTCGCTTCACGCGATACTCCCACTGATGAAGGCACTCGGCAATATCCCTCTCGGTCAAACGCGTTCGCAGAGCCTTCATATGGCAAAATGCGTAAAGACGAGACTTTCCGAGGGGGCTTGCATCACGGTTTATCCGGAAGCAAGAGTCTGGCCTTATTATACGGGCATACGCCCCTTTGGTGACGAAAGCTTCATGCTCGCGGCGTCAAACCGCGCTCCCGTTATCGCAATGACAACCTGCTTCGCAAAAAAAAGAATCGGTAAAAAACCAAAAATCATTACAGTAATTGAAGGTCCTTTTTACCCAAAAGAGGATATGTGCGCGAAAGATAATGCAAAATATTTGCATGGCTTAGTCTACGAAGCTATGACAAAAAGCGCAAATACATATTCGACGTATTCATATCACACCTATATAAAGCAAAGCTCCGAAGAGCTTGCTCAAAAGGAAAACGCTGACGAAAAAATGCTCACGCATTAAATTAAATAATAAATATGAGAGACCGTTTAAATTTTTAAATTGTCTCTCTTTTTTTATGCCCGATTTAAATTTTTTGAACTTTTTTCAATTTAACAAAACTTAAACATTTTACAAAAATCACAAAAACATTAGAGATGTATAATATACACGTAAAAAACGAAATGAAAGCAGGATTTTATGGAAAACAGCAATACGTTCACCTACAATTATTCAGCCCCTCTCAATAACGAAATTGAGACAATAAGAAGAAAATATCTTCCTAAGGAAGAAAACAAGCTTGCAAGACTTAAAGAGCTTGACAGACGCGCCAGACGCGCAGGACTCCTACAGAGTCTGACGCTCGGAATTATAGGCTGCCTCATATTCGGCGTTGGTATGTGTCTTGGACTTGAAGTATTAGCCGGAGGAAAACCGCTTGCCATTACACTCGGAGCAATCGGAACGCTTATAATGCTGCCCGCTTACGGCATATACCGCAGAATCCAAAAGAAGACCAAAGCAAAACTTACTCCCGAAATATTACGTCTCTCGGAAGAGCTTACTTCTGAAAAATCAATTTAAATTAAATATAAAAAACATCATTACAAAGGATAATTTTAACAATGGGAATCAAGAACTTTTTCAAAAACGCATTTAAGGATATGAAAAACAGCGCAAAGGCACAGCACGAGGTTGACAAAGCAAACT
>JAZRHO010000032.1:0-12103 GCA_045644805.1 Eubacteriales bacterium
ACTAAAGGCATCCACAAATGGGATGCCTTTAGTATTTTTTGATGCCCCGTGGGCATCATTGAGCTCTGCTGCATATACGCTTTTATTAATCGATTAATTTTTTGATTGCATTTAGAATTTGTTCTCTTTTGTGCTGATTTCTATGCAGCGGAGTTCGCATACGCGCAAAAGCGCGTATCCCGCGTTATGCGTGGGTATATGCACCCTCTTAATATTTAGCGGAACATTTATCACTAACTTCCCGCACGCTAGCGGATTCACCACGCGGGTCTCCCACGAGTTTGCGGTTCGGGTTGTTACTATTCCTAAATTAAGTTGGTCTTACAAAATCTTCACCTAAATCTCCGAACTCGCAATATACCGCCTCAGGCGGTATGCACCTAAAGTAAAAGAAGATATGGCATCCACAAGAGGGATGCCTTTAGTATTTTTTGATGCCCCGTGGGCATCATCAAACTTTCTCTGGTATGCATGCTAAAGTTTTCACCTGGAAAATGTTATCTCTTACCTAATTATTAAAAACTATTAAATCTACCAAAATTTATTGTATTTCTATTTTTTCAATGATATAATCCGTATGGAGTTATACTTTGATATGGCAGGTAATATAAAATGAAAGAATTTTTGCAAACGACTGCTTGGACAATGACTAAACCCTCATCATACGGTTGGTTTCATATAATTTTTACATTAATTTTGCTTGCGGCTGCTATTGCCGCCGCATGGCTTTTGCGTAATACGAATAATAAACAAAACCGTTTAGTGCTTGGAACTGTCGGCATATTTCTTATGGTGACCGAAATATACAAAATTTTATTTCATATATACGTAAATCCGTACGGTTGGAGTTTTTGGGGTGCTTTTCCGTTCCAACTGTGTTCTGTTCCGATGTATCTTTGTGTCCTTTGTGCATTCTCTAAGAATGGGAAGTTGAACTCATGGCTATATGAGTTTATGTTTGCGGTTAATATGTTTGGTGGCATTATGGCTTTTATAGAGCCAAGCGGAATTAATCATGGATATATAACACTTACAGTGCATGCATACGTATGGCATATGATTTTGATTTTTCTAGGGCTTTATTTATACTTCAGCAAACGTGCTTGCATGGATTCTCACTCTTATAGAAAAGCCATCATTGTTTATATTTCATCATGCACTGTGGCACAAGCTTTTAACGTTATATTTGCCGAGAAAATTAACTGTTTTTATATATCTCCTTACGTGCAAAGTCCTCTTGCAGTCTTTAAGAATATTTATGCCTCATGCGGTTGGCTCGTGAATATGATTCTTTTGATTTTGGCGCTTACGCTAGCATCGGCAGTTGTATATTATGTGGGATATTTCTTCAGGTGGAGAAAGAATAAATTGAAATAAGATAATTACTTTATATCGCTTAATAAGACTGCGTGGATTTGTATCTTTTGCAGTCTTGTTTTTATAAAAAAATTGCTTAAATGCGTAAATTGAAATTAAGTTAATATGTAATTTAAAGACCACTATATAAATGGGAATATAGAAAACAAAAAGATATTGTCAAATGATATATTATAAGATATAATCGAACTGTAAAATTAATTTTAGATAGGAGACAATAATGAGTACATACGGAAGTTTCGTTAAAGAAAAAGAATTTAAAATTACAAACCCTAAAACTCCCCGCCCGCAGCTTAACTACATTTGGAATTCGCGCCTTCTTTCCGGCGTAAACCAGAACGGTGGAGGAGTTGGTGCTTACGGTCAGCGTGCTATGTCATATATTGACCCTGATGGAAAAGGACGCTGCACTGTTATTCGCGACGGTAATCGTTATTTTTACATCAAGAATAAGGCTACCGGCACGGTTTTTAATCCCGGTCAGTATCCCTCGGTTACACCGGTAGAAAATTATTATTGTGTTCACGGTCTCGGTTATAGCGAAATACACGGTGAGTGCGAGAACATTGCGGCTACTATACGTATGTATGTCAATGATACCGATCCGTGTGAAATTTGGAAGGTCACACTTGAAAACAAGGGAAAGATGGAGGCGAATGCTTCTCTTTACTCATTTGCTGATTTTGAGCTTGTAGGATATCAACGTTACAGTGATTACAATGCTTATGTTCACGCTGAATACGATGAAGAGAATAATCTCATTATGTGTTTTAACGAGGCTATGGAACGCCCTCACGAATGGTTCAACGGATTTATTGCATCTAATGTTAAGCCTACTGCTTTTGAGACTTCGCGCCGCGGTTTCCTCGGTGTATACGGCTCTATTGTTTATCCTGAGGCAATAAAGTCGGAAAAGCTTGCAAATAACTTGGCGGCATGCGAGCAGATGTCAGGCGCTTTGCAGCATGATTCAAGCTTGAGGCGGGCGAAAATGTAACTATTTATATACTTATTGGCGATGCGGACAAAATATCCACAGCTGCCGATATGTGCAAAAAAATATTTGCAGATGGAAAAATTGAAGATGATTATCAAGCACTTCTTGCACGCAAGCAGGATCTTTCTTCCACTATTTACGTTAAGACGCCTAATGAAAAGATCAACTGCCTTACAAATTATTGGTTAAAGCAGCAGGTGCAGCTCTGTTCAGAAGTTGGAAGAGATACAGGTAAGGGTTTCCGCGACCAGCTTCAGGACGCATGGGCTGTTGCCTCCTTCAATCCAGCTCTTGCGAAAGAAAAAATACTTGAAACTCTTACGTATATGTATTCCGACGGACGCTGCGTGAGAGGATGGTTGCCGCTTGATCATCATATTTATTCTGACGGTCCGACATGGGTAACCCCCACAGTAAATGCCTATATAAAGGAAACAGGCGATATTGATTTCCTAAATCATCCCGTTAAGTATCTTGATAAAGGCGAGGATACCGTCTGGGAGCATATACTTACAGCCATGAGATTTGCGTCTGATGACGTCGGTGAGCATGGACTTGTTCACTCGCGTGATGGTGACTGGAACGATTCTCTTAATATGACGGGACTTCTTGGTAAGGGTGAATCCGTGTGGACTTCCATTGCATTGTGCTATGCTCTCAAGAATGCAGCGGAGATAGCAGAGAAGCTTGTCGGTGATATATCAATACGCGATGAGATGCTCGCAAGACGTGAAAAAATGAAAGCAGCTATTAATGCGAATGCATGGGACGGTAACTGGTATCTTGCGGCGATAAACGATTATAACGAAAAGGTTGGAAGCCATGAAGAATCCGAAGGTATGATATACCTTAATTCTCAGACATGGTCTATTCTTGCCGAGGTTGCTGACGACGAGCGCGCAAAGCTATGCATTGATTCTGTGGATAAATATCTTGACAGTGACTACGGACCTCTTACCCTTTATCCCACCTATACAAAATTTAATGACAGAATAGGACGTCTTACAAGCTTCGTGCCCGGTATTTGGGAAAACGGAACACCGTACTGCCACGGTGGAACGTTTAAGATCGTTGCGGACTGCTTGCTCGGACGTGGAGACAAAGCATATGAAACGATTCTTAAAATAATGCCTGACAGTGCTACAAATCCATCAGATCATTCCGGATGCGAGCCATACGTTTTAACCAACATGTACTTTGGTCCTGATAACCCTCGCAAGGGAGAGACTCTCTTTGCTTGGGTAACCGGTACTGCGGGTTGGATGTTCAGATCTGTTGTTCAGTATATGCTTGGATTCCATCCCGAATATAATGGCTTTACCCTTAATCCTTGTATTCCGTCATCCTGGAATGAGGTGTCTCTTACTCGTAAATTCAGAGGCGATACATACGAGATAACAATTAAGAATAAAGACAAGAAGCAGTATGGCGTGTCAAGTATTACGCTTGACGGTGAGCCTGTTCAAGGAACCATTAAGCTTGTAGGAGACGGTGAAGCACACAGTATTGTTGTTATTATGTAATTTTTCGTATACTAATAATTTCTCAACAACCGTTGGTTTACAACTCGCTCAACCAGCGGTTGTTGTAATTTAACCTATGTTCAATTGACATTTCATAAAAAACAAGCTAAAATCGAATCAGAGGCGATGGTGCACCGATTGTTCTCTATATTAGTAACGCAAAAAAACGGAATTTAAAGTTGCTTGTAAACAGTAACAGAATGGAGTTAATTATGACAATAGGACAAAAGCTTTCTGAAAAGAGGAAAAGATGCGGATTTACCCAGGATGAAGTGGCAGAGAGGCTTAGAGTAACACCTCAAGCTGTATCAAAGTGGGAACATGATGTCTCATGTCCGGATATAAGTCTTCTTCCTGAAATAGCCAGACTTTACGGCACTACCGTAGATGATATATTGTCGTGCGAGGCTACACCTGAGGTGGTTACGATAAAGGATACCGACCGAAAGAATATGGATGATATGGTGTTAAAGATACGTATTCATGAAAGAGGCGATAAGGTTAATATAAATCTTCCTCTGCCCATCATTAAGGCTGCCGTCGCTGCCGGCATGGCAAGTCATATATCTATTGGGAAAGCCGATCTTTCAAATATTGATTTTACTGCTGTGATCGATCTTGTAGAGAGGGGAACTATGGGAAGAATAATGGAAGTGGAATCTTCTGACGGAGCTACCGTTATTATTGAGGTGATTTGATGAGGTTAGTAGTAAGCAGTGCCGGCAAACGCGTTTTTAAGCTTGTTTTGCCCACGGGCTTTTTTACAAGCAGGCTTGGCGCGGGTATCGCACGTAAATTCCTCATGAAAAACGTGACCGCATCAAATTTAAAAGAGAAAAGCGCCGGTGAGATTAATGTGGCTGTAAGCGCCGATTTTCAGAATATTACGCGAAAGCAGTTAGTAAATTTTTTTCGTGAGGTGAAAAAATTTAAAAAGCACCGCCGTATATTTAAAATATTCGAAGCGATTGATGCAGAAGGGGATGGAGTCGAGATATATCTTTAAGAAAATCAAAAAACACCTTGACATACCGTTTTTCTTATGCTACAATAATAAAAAACAAGAAAGGAGGCAGAACAATGAAAAACTTGATAATGAACAATTGTAAAACAATTAATAGCAAAAATGTACACGCCTCCGGAGATATTATAGCATAAGAATGCTTTTTAGCATTTTATAAGATTATAAGAGCTCTCGCGGTGCGGGAGCTCTTTGTTTATTGTGCTCCCGATTTTGCGGGAGCTTTTTGCTTTTATTCCGGAGATTTCACCCAAGACCTAAATACAAAACTGGAAAACGATGAAAAAATTAAAAGAACTTTTAAAGCCCTACAGAGGCAGGCTTGCCGCAGTTGCCGTAACTGACGCGCTTGGTATGCTTATGGCAATACTTATGCCATATACTATGAGCGAGATAGTGGATAGCGGAATCGCGATGGGAGATATGGATGTAATAATACGCGCTTCGTGCGTGATGCTCGCACTTGCCGTCCTGTCAATCTCTTGTAATCTTATTGCGAATAAAATCAATTCCGGTGTTACTACGGGATATACTCGCGACATATGCCGTGAGACATTTGATAAAATTAACTCGCTTTCATATACTGAATATTCAAAAATCGGTCCGTCAGGTCTTCTAACACGTGCGACAGATGATATCTTCAATATAGAAGGGGCGGCATCGAGCCTTGTTTATACGGTAGTAACCGTTCCGATAATGCTCATCGGAGCAGGCGTGTTGTCCTTTATGGCTGATGCGGTATTATCCGCAACGTTTATGTTGGCAATACCCCCTGTCATGCTTATAATTTTCTTCTTTATGCGTCCTCTTTACGGTATGTGGGATAAATCCGACCGTTATGTTGATGAACAAAACAAAATAGTCAGAGAGCGCCTTTCTGGATTACGCGTTGTACGCGCATTCAACAATGAAGAAAAAGAGCATAAACGTGCCAAATTTGCTACCGAAGAAATGGCTAAGTATATGATACGCGCCAATGTGCGAGGAGGATACATAGAGCCAATAGCGCTTTTCCTTCTGAATACTGCAACCGTTGCGATAATAGTTATCGGAGGAGTGCGTGCTGAATCCGGAATCATGGATAAGGCAGGAGATATTATTGCCGTTATTCAATATGTTGGACTTTTGTCAAATGCTCTTCTCAGTCTTTCTTGGACCATAGCGTGGCTTCCGAGACTCAAAGTATCCGTCAAAAGAATAAACGAAATTCATTCAATACCATCAGAGGATGAAGAAAAAACATTCTCCGAAGCTATACCGAATGGATGCGATATTGTTTTTGATAAGGTTTCATTTACCTATCCTGGCGCACGCGAAGCAGTGCTTTCTGATATTTCGTTAGAGATAAAGCGAGGTGAGCGCGTTGCGATAATAGGAGGTACGGGATCGGGAAAAACGACGCTTGTCAGACTTATTCTTTCGTTCTTTGATGCAACGCACGGTGATATATATATTGGCGGAAAGAATTATAAGTCATTGAAAAAAAGCTCAATACGCGGCATGCTTTCAGCGGCTATGCAAAAAGCGATGATATTTGAGGGTACTATTCGCGATAATATGAAAATGGGACTTCCGGATGCTTCGGATGAACAAATTCTGTCCGCGCTTCAAGATTGTTGTATGAAGGAGTTTACAGATTCTCACCCAGAAGGACTTGACTTCCTTCTTGTCGGAATGGGGCGCAATGTAAGCGGTGGTCAGAAGCAAAGAATCAATATGGCGCGCGCGGTTATACGCAATGCAGATGTTTATATCTTTGACGACACGTTTTCCGCCCTTGATTTTCTTACCGAAAGCAAAATAAAAAAGAATCTTTCATCGCGGCTTCGCGAAAAAACTCAAATTATCGTAACTCAAAGAGTTTCAACGGCGATAACCTCCGAGCGCATTTACGTTATGGATAAAGGCCGTATTGTAGGAGTCGGAACTCATAATGAGCTGATGTCGAGCTCGGATATATACCGTGAGATATGTATATCTCAACTAGGCAGAGAAGCAGTTATGGGAGGTGAGAGCGATGCCTGAAAAGGAAAGCAAAAGAAGCAGAGAAGAGCGCCGCGCATCCTCAAAGGTGATAATGCGTATAATTCGTGATACGAAGCCAATTGCTCATTGGCTCGCAATAGCTGCTGTATTAAGTCTTATATCGGTTGCAGTATCAATGATAGCTCCTGATATACTCGGCAAGCTTACCGACATAATTTATGAAAGAATAAACAAAAACGTACCTATTGATATTAAAGCGTTTGCAGGAAGAACCACAGCTCTTGCACTTGTTTATGCGGCATCAGCTCTGTTATCAATATTTACTACGCGCATTATGAATTATTCGGTATCCAGGCATTTTACTTGCCGTATACGCGTTGATATGAGCATGAAAATATCAAAAATACCGATTAAAACGGTAGATACGACTCCGAACGGTGAGATTATTTCCAGAATGACGCATGATGTTTCGGTAATGGGCGGCTCAGTGCATGATATTTTCGGAGTATTGATAAACGGCATAATCAGGCTTGCGGTTATAACTGTAATAATCTTTACCGTAAATCCTACGATGGCGGCAATAGTTATAACGTTTGTTCCGATTTCGATAATTCTTTCCGCTATTCTTGCCTCAAGGAGTGAAAAGCACTTTGATGAAAGTAGGGCGGCTTCCGGAAAGGTCTATTCTCTTTGTGAGGAAAACCTCACCGGATTTGACACGGTAAAAGCCTTCAGTCTTGAAAAAAGGCAGATAAACGTATATGAAGGCTTAATCGATGATTATTCGGAAAAATCACGCAAAGGATATCTTGTATCGGGAATAGTGCAGCCGATAGTATCCTTTATAAACAACATAGCATACGTTGCTATATGCCTTATGGGAGGCTATCTTGCGCTGAAAGGTACTGTCAGTGCAGGTATGCTTGTTTCATTCGTTATGTATACTAAGCTATTCTCAGGTCCTCTTGAATCTATTGCCGGCGGAATGTCAATGATGCAGTCTGTTATTGCTTCCGCAAAAAGAGTTTATGGATTTCTCGACGGAGCGGAAATGGAAGAGCTTTACCCTAACAAAAGCAGTATGGAGGGTGAAGCGAAGGATATTCGGGGAGAGGTGCTTTTTGAAAATGTAAGTTTCTCTTATAGCGATGATAAACCTCTTATAGAGAATCTTGACCTTTACGTAAAACCCGGTGAAAAAGTAGCGATAGTAGGTCCTACCGGTAGCGGAAAGACAACTATTGTTAACCTTTTGATGCGTTTTTATGATCCGCAGTGTGGCCATATATATGTAGATGGTATTGATACCAGTACAATAAATCGTGAGTCTGTACGAGAAATGTTTGGCATGGTTCTTCAGGACACTATGCTGTTTTCGGGAACGGTTTATGATAATATCGCTTACGGTAATCCTCATGCAACTCGTGAAGAGGTTATGCAGGCGGCAAAGAATGCACACATTGATACGTTTATAGATGCTTTACCTGACGGATATGATACTCAGATAAATGAGGACAGCACAAATATCAGCGGCGGTCAAAAGCAGCTGCTTACGATAGCTCGCGCTTATCTTTGCAACCGCCCGATACTTATACTTGATGAAGCTACAAGCAACGTAGATACAAGGACAGAACTTATTATCCAGTCTACAATGGATGAGTTGATGAAGGGAAGAACTGCATTTGTTATCGCCCATCGTCTTTCCACCATCGAAAACGCCGATATAATATTGGTTGTTGACGGTGGCAGAATCGTGGAGCGCGGTAAGCATACCGAGCTTCTTGCGATGGGCGGGCTTTATGCAGCTATTCATAAAAGTCAATATGATACAAACACAAAAGCATGATATATTATTCCATATATTTGCGCAGCTTATCAATAGCACCTTTTTCTATTCTTGATACCTGCGCTTGGGATATGCCTATCTCGTCGGCTATTTCCATTTGAGTCTTGCCGTTATAGTAGCGTCGCGTTATAATATTTTTTTCTCGGTCATTCAGCTTTTTAAGAGCTTCCTTAAGAGCTATATTTTCAATCAGTATTTCGTCTGATTGAGTCTCGTCGCTGAGCTGGTCTATAACGTACATGGAGTCCTCTGTGTCACCGTAAACCGAGTCATAAAGTGACACGGGCTCGATTATTGCCGTGCTGGCTTCTTCTACAGCGCGTTTATCTTCGCCGAGTATTTCTGCAATCTCGGCAATAGTAGGTTCTCTCATTTCACGTCTTATGATGTCTTCCTTTACTTGGAGTGCCCGATAAGCGAGGTCACGTATACCGCGACTTATGCGTACAGAAGTGTTGTCTCTTTGGAACCTGCGTATTTCTCCTATTATCATAGGGACAGCATAGGTGGAAAATTTAACGTCAAAGGCAGGATTGAAATTGTCGATCGCTTTTATCAGTCCGATGCAGCCTACTTGAAAAAGATCGTCAGCCGTGTCATTTTTTGGATTGAAGCGTTTGATAACGCTGAGAACAAGTCTTAAATTGCCAAGCGTGAGCCTTTCTCTGGCAGCCATATCTCCTTTTCTGGTTTTCGCTAAAAGCTCACGCTTTTCATCTTCGTTGAGTGTCATAAGCTTCGATGTGTTAACTCCGCATATTTCGACTTTACTCATTATAAATTCTCCGTAAATTTATTGGACGTCGCTACTCGAAAGATGATTACACAGGGAATTATTGCCGAAAGTTGTATCTGTTACACGTTTTTTATGATAAATTGTCCTTAGGAAAAAAATAGAAAAATACATTTACACTCAAAAAAAGAAAATAAGAAGCGGGGGCACATTAGTTTTGTGTCTCCGCTTGCGTTTTGTTATTTGAAGTTAATGTTATCTCAGCGGCATTGAAGGAAGATTTATACCGCCGTTCTCGTCAATGATATCTGAGGTTTCACTGGTTGTTATAATGTCTGAGAGTGGGATTCGTAAAATCTCCGCTTCCGGAGCGTTATATCTCTGAGATATTGTTAATGTCTAAACTTCAAAAAAGCAAATTATTCTTTACAAATAAAAAAAGGTTTTTGCTTTGTTTCATTAAAAAACTTCGTGAAAATTATTCTTTAATTCATGTAAAAGTATTAAAAAACACTCACTTATCTATGTAAAATTCAACAAATTAAGAATTGATTTCATAATTAGTCTAGTTTGTACTTGCCCTCGTACATGAGACTTTTTATTTTTATTAATAGCTCGAGCTCGGCTTTTATGTATTTTCACTAAAACAAAGTCTCATAATTTGCCTTTATGCCGAAAAAAAGCTTTGCTTATTGACTTTCGCGCGCGCGGGTGCTATACTTAATTTTGTAAAATCTTTTAATATTTTGTTAAAATTGTGCGAGGACTTATGAACAAGACGAATAATTTGACACTCGAAAAACCTGCAATAGAGCTAGAGCTTGATCCTTCGGAATTAAATAGTGAATCGAATGTGTCTTCAGAGTATTTATCGGATGGAGAATCTTTAGAAGATAACTATGTCCCAGGTGAATATTTTGATTACAACGTGAAACATTCAGACACTTATTATGAACAGTACATAAAAAACTTTGTCCCGAACAAGAAAAAACGTTTGTTTTACTGTTTTGTAAAGAGAAGCTTTGATATAGCGGCCTCTCTTTTTGCGCTTGTTTTATTATCTCCGCTTATGTTAATAATCGCCATAGCTATAAAGTGCGATTCAAAAGGTAGCGTTATTTTTAAACAAAAACGGATGGGGAAGAACGGAAAAGTATTTTATTGCTACAAATTCAGATCAATGAAAATTGATACTCCAAAGGATTGTCCTACTTCGTGTTTGAAAAATCCCACACAGTATCATACTCGTGTTGGACGTGTTATTCGCAAGTTATCTTTGGATGAGCTTCCGCAGTTATGGTGCGTTCTTATAGGAACTATGTCCATTATTGGTTACAGGCCGTTGGTTTTGACAGAAGAAAAGTGCAATGATATGCGGCAAAGATTAAACGTTTTTTCCGTAAGACCGGGCATATCGGGTTATGCTCAGGTGTATGGTCGAGATGATGTATACTATAAAAACAAGGCATTACTTGATGCTGAATATGTAAAAAAAGCGTCTTTGTTGCTTGATTTAAAATTGATTTTTAAAACTATTGCAGTTGTATTGAATTGCAAAGGTAACAATGATGGAAACAGAGCAAACTAGGAGTTTACAATGGCTACGGTAATTGAGCGCAGTATAAAAGATAAAACTAAAATTGTCCCCGATTATGGTTTGGTTTCTATCATAATGCCAAATTATAATTCGGAGAGATACATCGAGGCAACGATAAAAAGTGTGTTGGCTCAAACGTATCAGAATTGGGAGCTATTGTTTGTTGACGATTGTTCTACTGATAATTCTATGAATTTGGTACGTTCTTTTGATGATGAAAGAATTAAGATATTTCAAAATGAAGTTAATAGCGGTGCTGCTGTCAGCAGAAATTATGCTCTAAGAGAGGCAAAAGGAAAATGGATTGCCTTCTTGGATAGCGATGATATATGGGAAGAAGAAAAGCTATCAAAACAAATAGAGTTTATGGTTGATAACAAGTATGACTTTACATATACACATTACAGAGTCTGTAACAATGGTATGTGGGAAGATTTCATAAGAGTATCCCCAAAAAAAGTAACGCTTAGGAAGATGTACAATTACTGCTATTTTTCTACAATTACTGTGATTTATAACCGTGAAAAGATTGGACTCCTTCAAATTCCTGATATAAAGAGAAGAAATGATTATGCATTATGGCTTATCGCTCTAAAAAAATGCGATGCATATTTATATCCGGAAGTTATGTCATATTACATACGTCACGGCGGTTCTTTGTCAACCGTTCCAATCAAAAAATTAATCAAATATCATTATCAAGTATTTCACGAGGTGTTGGGTCACAATGCGTTCACATCAATCCTAATGGTATTGAACAACTTGGTCCACGGATTTATCAAAAAATCGTTTTACAAGAAAAAAATAAAAGATAATCCAGATAAAATTATGTCTGACGAGGAGAATTATAACGATGTCACTGTTTAATAAAATAGTAAGCAAAGAAGAAAAAATATCACTTGTAGGTCTCGGTTATGTTGGAATGCCGATAGCAGTAGCCTTTTCTAAAAAAGTTAAGGTTGTAGGCTTTGACCTTAACAGCGCAAAAATAGAACTTTATAAAAACGGAGTAGATCCCACTCA
>JAZRHO010000033.1:0-1923 GCA_045644805.1 Eubacteriales bacterium
CTACAGAGGTTGACGGCGCCTCGGTAACAGTAACAGGAGCAGCTTCCTTACACTCCTATGAAGCATCGGGTTCCGTATCAGGCGAATCAATAACCGCAGATGTCAAGCAATATCAAGTACTCATTGCTACTCTTAAACTTGGATTTGGTGACATAGAATTCTCCACGGTTAATACAGGAACATACACGTCACAAAACGGAAGTTGGTATTTAGGCGACGCGGAAATGACCGAGCTTAGCGGACCTTCATACGTATCATTGACGCTGATGCAGCCTGATACTCTCACGATCACTTTCTCACAGAACGACTCAGCTATAGCTCTTCAGATTTATGCTAAGATTACTACAGATTACAAGTGTACAGTGACCTCGTCAAACGGATCAACATCTACAGTTACTTATAAGGAAAATAACTACATTATATTCAAAAACTACACAACTACTGCTACTATTGAAGTAACTGTAAATGACTCTATAACATTATGTCCGTAACAATCTTTTTTGAGAAACTGCTCTAAAAAGCAGTGCCCCCTTGCAACCGGATTGCAAGGGGGCTTAAAATATGCCATTTTATAACTTGAGTTTACATTTATTAGTTTCCAAAAGTCTTTGACCAATCATTTTTGAACTTCTCAAGCCCTGAATCGGTCAGCGGGTGCTTTATCATCTGGCAAATAACCTTGTAAGGAATTGTTGCGATATGAGCACCGGCAAGAGCCGCATCTGTTACGTCCTGCGGTCCTCTGATGCTTGCGGCTATTATCTCCGTATCAATTCCGTGAATATCGAATATTTCAGCAATCTTGGAAACGAGGTCGATTCCGGAATCGGAGACGTCATCAAGTCTGCCTACGAAGGGGCTTACGTACGTAGCTCCGGCCCTCGCTGCCAAAAGCGCCTGAGTAGGACTGAAAATAAGGGTAACATTCGTATGAATACCCTTTGCGGTAAGTGCTTTAGTTGCCTTGAGTCCCTCGGCTGTCATAGGTATCTTTATGACAATGTTTTTATGAATTTTAGCAAGCTCTGTTGCCTGCTCTACCATCTCACCCGCTTCTTCGGCGGTAACCTCCGCGCTTATAGGTCCGTCTACGATAGCCGTAATTTCCGCGATTACGTCCTCGAAATTTCTGCCTTCCTTAGCTATAAGAGACGGGTTCGTCGTAACTCCGCAAACTACACCGAGCTCGGCAGCAGCCTTTATTTCTTCCACGTTTGCAGTATCAATAAAAATCTTCATGTTTTCCTCCTTGAATTCTATTATATGCTCTATATTCTAGCACAAAAAAATTCATTTTGCAATACATTTTTTAAACTTACTTGTGTTTGTTTAAAGAAATAAAAAATAACATTTTGAATTACAAAATACAGGTCGAAAAAGCGAGAAACAAAATCCAAAATATTTTCCTTCAAACTATTGACTTTCCCCTATTTTGATGATATAATAATATAGCTACTTGGAAAGCAAAGGTCAATAAATATGCCGGAATGGCGGAATTGGCAGACGCCCGGGACTTAAAATCCCGTGAGATTTTTTCTCGTACCGGTTCGACCCCGGCTTCCGGCACCAATAATATCGCGGAGTGGAGCAGTCTGGTAGCTCGCCGGGCTCATAACCCGGAGGTCATGAGGTTCAAATCCCATCTCCGCAACCATATGAACACACCATTGATATCCGAACCCCTAAAGTTCGAATGACAATGGTGTTTTCTTTATAAATCCTTATTTCATGCGGCTTTTCAAAGTCGCATTTTTTGTTTTTCAATCGGACTTGAAAACAGGAAAATGTGAATTTTGATAAAAGCCAAAATCAAAACACCGCTTTCGAACCCCCACAGTTCGATTATTCAAGTTCAATTAACCCGAAACTCACCGCATATTCCCGTTCTTTTTGTTCAGGAGTCTTGTATTGTATCTTTGAATG
>JAZRHO010000034.1:0-2829 GCA_045644805.1 Eubacteriales bacterium
TGCATTCCTTTTCAGCAGAGTTGCGTTGTTTTTAAAAATATACATCTTGCACAAATTAACATTTATTTTTAGTTCAAACTGCACATTGACAAAAGTATCAAAAAGGTATACAATTGTCTTGGCTATATTTTGGGCAAAATACAAAGCAATTTAATTTCTAATAGAAGAAACGGGGAAGGAATAATGTCAAACACTTTATCTAAACGTAATTTTACAGAAGGACCTCTTTTCGCAAGACTATTTCTGTTTGCGCTTCCGCTTATGCTCTCGGGACTGTTGCAGGTTGGCTACGACATGGCCGACAAAATCGTCGTCGGACGTTTTTCAAGTGACCCTAACGCTCTCGCTGCCGTCGGCTGTACCTCTATAATCTCTACCTGTCTTATCAACTTCGCTCTCGGATTTGGCTCCGGGGCAGGCGTTATAGTAGCACAGCATTTCGGTGCTAAGAACGAAAAGAAGCTTGAAAAAGCAATACATACCTCTGTTCTTCTGTCGATAGTTTTCGGTCTTGCTTTGGGCACTCTCGGTTTTGCTCTGTCAAAACCTATACTCTTAGCAATGGACACTAAGACCGAGCTTCTTAATGGAGCGATACTATATCTTAGAATTATCTGTATCGGCATTCCGGGAAACCTCCTCTATAACTTTGGTGCCGCGGTCCTGCGCTCTATCGGAGATTCGAAATCCTCCCTTTACATACTTGCCTTCTCAGGACTTTTGAACGTGTTGCTTAACCTCGTTTTCGTTATCGGTTGTGATATGACTGTTGACGGCGTTGCTCTCGCAACTATAATATCCCAATATACTTCTGCACTAATGGTAGTTATTATAATGATGAGGCAAAACGGATCAATGAAGCTCGTTATTAGAAAACTGAAATTCGATTTTGTCATTCTTAAATCAATAGTCAAAATAGGTCTTCCGTCAGGAATACAAAGCTCCCTTTTCTCAATTTCCAATCTCGTAATAACAAAAGCGTTCAACACCTTCAGCACATCAACCATTCACGCAAGAACGGTGGTGACAAGCGTTGACTCTATAGTTGTAACCCTTATAAACTCGTACACGAAAAGCGCTATGACGTTTACTGCTCAGAATTACGGCGCCGGAAATCTAAATAGAATAAAGAAGGTGTTTCTGTATTCCGCTATACAATGTATCGCTATATGCGTGCTCGTATCACAGATCATCCTTCTCTTCCGCGTTCCCATCGCATCACTATACATAGGTAATAACAATGAGAACATTGGTGAAATACTCGCTATCGCAAGTGATTTCTTTGCAATACTTTTAAATACGTATTTCATTTGCGGTATTATGGACCTTATGTCCGTATGTCTAAAGGGCATAAAATACGCGCTTTCCCCCATGCTCATTTCCGTATTCTGCGCAATACCGTTCAGAATTTTATGGGTATATCTGGTATTTCCCTACGAGCCCTTTGACACAGCAAACTGGCTGATGGCATCCTTCCCGATTTCCTGGGTAACTGCAATAATTCCTTACTCAATAATGCTTGCTGTCGCTTGGCGAAAGCTCGGCAAAAAGTTTGCTCCGTTGCCGCAAAATCAAGATAAAATAAACACCACAGAGGAAAAAGAATGTCAAACGCTTTAGCAAAAAGAAATTTTACGGAAGGTCCTCTTTTCGCAAGACTATTTCTGTTTGCGCTTCCGCTTATGCTGTCCGGTCTTTTACAGGTCGGTTACAACATGGCGGACAGTATCGTCGTAGGAAAATATTCGGGTGACTCGCTCGCTCTTGCAGCGGTAGGCTCTACGAATATATATAACGTACTTATAATAAACCTCCTGCTCGGCTTTTCTATGGGCGCGGGCGTAGTCGTAGCTCAAGCTTTCGGCGCAAAGGATAATGAAAAGCTTGAAAAAGCCATACATACCTCGATGTTCATTTCTTTGCTTTCGGGTATAGCCTTTGCAATACTCGGATTTGTTCTCACAAAACCCGTACTTTTACTCCTTAATACAAAGCAAGAGCTTTTAGAATCTGCTATATTGTATATGCATATACTCTGTATAGGAATCCCTGCCAATATAATATACAACTTTGGCGCGGCAGTTCTACGTTCTCTCGGTGATTCCAACAGCTCGCTTTACATTCTTGCAGGTTCGGGTGCGCTTAACATAGTCCTCAATCTATTCTTCGTTATAGCCTGCAAAATGTCGGTTGCCGGTGTTGCCTGGGCTACTGTTATTTCACAATATCTTTCGGCAATTTTGGTAGTCGTGTTTATGGCGCGGCAAAAGGGTGCATCCAAATTCTGTTTCAGAAAATTCAGAGCGGATAAAAGAATTTTCATATCCGTTATGAAGCTCGGACTTCCCGCGGGATTTTCGAATTCGCTTTTCTCGATTTCGAATATGATAGTAACGAGCGCCTTTAACACCTTCTCTACCGAAACGATTTACGCAAGGACGGTAGTGCAAAACGTAGACTCAATAGTTACAACACTTATTACGTCATATCAGCGAAGCACTATGACGTTCGTAGCTCAGAATTACGGTGCGGGAAAATTCGACAGAATAAAGCGTTCATTCTGGTATTCAATGATACAGATGCTTGCAATAACGATTTCCGTTTCCCTAATCATACTTACCTTCCACCGCCCGATATCCGCGCTGTATATAGGTAACGATAACCCGAGCAAAGAGATCATACTTGACATAGTAGGTCCTTTCTTCGCAATAATGCTCGGCACATATTTTATATGCGGTATTATGGACGTGATGGAGGCTCTGCTGAGAGGAATAAAATACTCTGTTTCACCGTCAATAGTTTCGATATTCACTATAGTAGTTTTCAGAG
>JAZRHO010000035.1:0-13287 GCA_045644805.1 Eubacteriales bacterium
ATTATTTAATTTATTTTAATTTCATTTCCTTTTACAGAAAGAGATGACGAGTAGAACGAGGTGAGAGCTGATTTCATTGCCTCAACATCCGACAGTGCACAGGTCTCAGCCGCTGAATGCATTGCAAGCTGAGGAATACCAATATCAACCGTAGGAATAGATACCTTTGTATCGGATATTGAGCCAAGCGTTGAGCCACCGGGAAGGTCGGCTCTGTTGTAATAAGACTGCACCTTTACTTCTGCCGCGGCACACATCTCGCGAAAGACGGCGTCTGATATTGCATCAGTCGCGTATTTCTGATTTGCATTGTATTTTATAACGATACCTCCGCCAAGCACCGGGGCATTGCTTCGATCGGCCATTTCAGGGTGATTCGGATGAATTGCATGAGCATTATCCGCACTCACCATAAAGGATGATGCCATCCGTGTTAAATAATCTTCTTTATTCTCGCATATACGGCTAAGCGTATCAAACAAGAAAGTAGATGCCGCGCCCTGCTTTGTTTCCGAGCCTACCTCCTCGTTATCAAAGACTGCCAGAACGGGAACTGAACAGTTGTCTTTTGCCGAAAGGAAACCTTCAAGCGATGCGAAAACGCATCCGAGGTCATCGAGTCTCGGAGAAAGCACGAGCTCATCATAAAGTCCCACGCTTATCGCTTCATCATCGTTTGAAAGAAAAATTTCATGCGATACTATATCCTCTGTTTTTACATTCGCAGACTTGGCGATAAGCTCAAAGAAGGACATACCGTCTCCAAGCGACGCCAACGGAATAAGGTCAGACGCAGGATTAAGCTTACAGCTTTCGTTAACCGTACGATTTAAATGAATAGCAAGACTGGGAATAACCACCTTTTTATTTCCTATATCGCAAAGGCGAGCTTCTAATCCTCTCTCAGTACGAACAACTACTCTTCCTGCCGCAGTCAACGGGCGGTCAAGCCAGGTGTAATTTATAAGTCCGCCGTATTTTTCAACTTCAAGCTTTACGTAAGCACCGCTTACGGTATCCCCCTTGATTCTAAAACAGGGAAAATCACAATGCGAGGCGGCAATCATGAATCCGCCTTTATTATTACGAAAGGCTATTACTGCCGAGCCATCTTTGACAACGTAGTACTTCCCGCCCTCGGAAAGAGACCACCTTTCATTTTCAAAAAGTCGAACGTAACCTTCTTTATCGAGGCGTGAGATAATATTATTCACCGCATGATATGAGGTTTTCGATTCATTTAAAAATTTGAACAAGGAATTTTTCATTATATTGCCTCTCAACATTTATTCTTGTAGCATTATTCTTATATCATTTTACAACTTTTTTTATTAAAAGTCAACTTTACTGTTGAAAAAGTATTTCATTTGCGGTAAAATATATACTGAAAAATAAAAAAACGGAGAAGTGCTATGATAAACATTCCGGAATACAAGAATGCCGAAAGAGTGTTTTATTATTTTGAAGAGATTTCAAAAATACCTCACGGCTCGCATAATACGTCGCATATAGCCGATTATCTCGTTAACTTTGCCAATGAGCATAAGCTTTTTTGCTATCGCGATGCGTATAACAACGTAGTTATAAAAAAGAAGGCAACAAAAGGTCTTGAAGACCGTCCTACGGTTATAATACAAGGACATACGGATATGGTCGCCGAAAAGCTCCCAAATTCCGATAAGGATATGAGCACGGAAGGACTTGAGCTTTACCGAGACGGAGATTTTCTCAGAGCGCGCGGTACAACGCTTGGCGGAGACGACGGTGTAGCTGTCGCATACGCTCTTGCTCTCCTTGAGTCTGCCGATATTCCCCACCCTGCGATTGAAGCGTTATTTACCTCGGATGAAGAAATCGGACTTATCGGTGCGAGCGCGCTTGATACATCAGTGCTTGACGGCAAAATAATGATAAATATTGATTCTGATGACGAAGGTATCTTTACCGTCGGTTGCGCGGGGGGTGCAAGAGTTGACTATGAGCTTGCCGTTTCACGTTCGCCTGTTACAGGTCAAAAGTATAAGCTTACAGTATCGGGACTTATGGGCGGACACAGCGGTATGGAAATAGGAAAAGGCAGAGGCAATGCGATAAAGCTGCTTGCCGAAGCACTCTCGGCAATTGGTACGGTGAGGTTGGCATCAATATCAGGCGGAAATGCGGACAATGCTATTCCAAGGGAATGCACGGCGCTTTTCGTTACCGAAAGCGATATAGACAAGGTAATAACGGATACAGAGAAAAAATTCAAGGAACGATATAAAATCAGCGACTCCGATGTTACTGTTACTCTCGTAAAAGCCGACTTTGACCTACAGACGCTTGACGAAGAATCCACAAAAAAGGTGCTTGGAATTATAAACGATAACAAATCCGGCGTTGTTTCTATGAGCGCTGACATAGAGGGACTTGTTGAGAGCTCGCAAAATCTCGGTATTGTAAGGCTTGAGGATGAGGTGCTTAAATGTACGTTTTCGGTACGCTCGTCAAAGGCTTCGGCAAAGTCCGCGCTTGTTAGTGATTTAGGCACTGTGGCTTCAAGATACGGAGCTGACATATCGGTACGCGGCGAATATCCTGCATGGGAATATAAAAAGGACTCAAAAATAAGAGATATTGCTTGCAAGGTATATTCAGAAATGTATGGCAAGGAAGCAGAGGTTATAGTTATCCACGCAGGTCTTGAATGCGGCATTTTCTCGGATAAGATAGAGGGACTTGACTGCATTTCGTTAGGTCCTGACAATTATGATATTCACACTACCGAAGAGCATCTTTCGATAAGCTCCACAGCAAGAGTTTATGAATTTTTAAAAATTGTCTTAGCGGAAATCTAAGAAAAGAAAGGAACGGTCACAAAATGAACAAAGCAAGACTAAAAAAATATGCGCATCTTATAGCCTCAAAGGGTGTCAATATTCAAAAAGGTCAAGAGGTTATGATAGTAGCTGAGCTTGACCAGCCTGAATTCGTAAAGCTGCTGGTAGAGGAATGCTATAAGCTTGGCGCAAAGGAAGTAAGAGTAGATTGGTCTTATCAACCTCTCGAAAAGCTTCACGTAAGATATCAGAATGCTAAAACACTCGGCTCCCTTGCCGATTGGCAAATAGAAAAATGGAAGCACCAAGCGAAGGTTCTTCCTGCTAAAATTTATCTTACCTCCGAAGACCCCGACGGACTTCGCGGTGTAAATCAGAAAAAATATGCGAAGGCACGCGCATCAATAGCTCTTACCATAAAGCCTATACGCCGCAGCATGGAAAATCGCTATCAATGGTGTATCGCGGGTGTTCCGGGTGCAAGCTGGGCTAAAAAGGTATTTCCCGGAATGAGAAAATCTCAAGCAATCGAAAAGCTTTGGGAAGCTATACTCGACACCTCAAGAGTATACGATGATCCTATACAAGAGTGGGATAATCACAACGCAAATCTTCTCAAAAGATCCGAATACCTCAACTCACTCGGACTCAAAAAGCTTATTTATAAGGCATCGAACGGAACAGACCTTACCGTTGGACTCATTCCCGAGGCGCTTTTTGAGGGCGGCGGAGAGAGCGCTATGGGCAGCGGCATTTACTTCAACCCCAACATCCCTACTGAGGAAATATTCACATCTCCGAAGAAGGGCGAGGCTGAGGGTATAGTTTATTCTTCACTTCCTCTTTCATACGGCGGTCAGCTTATCGAAAATTTCTGGATGAAATTCGAGGGCGGTAAGGTTGTTGAATCGGGGGCAGAAAAGAACGGTGAGCTCTTAGGTGAAATACTTTCCATAGACGAGGGGGCGTCTTACCTTGGAGAATGCGCACTTGTTCCCTACTCATCGCCTATAAGAAAAAGCGGAGTTCTCTTCTACAACACGCTGTATGATGAAAACGCGGCATGCCACCTCGCCCTCGGAATGGGCTTTACCAACGTGCTTCGCGATTTTGAAAAATATACAGATGATGAAGCACATGAACTCGGTATCAACGACTCGGTATCCCACGTTGACTTTATGATAGGAACAAGCGACTTGTCAATCGTCGGTATTGACAAAAACGATAACGAGGTTCAGATATTTAAAGACGGTGAATGGGCATTCTAAGCACTAAGCTTTATCATTTATTTTAAGTAGCGCAAAAAAACTAGAGCAATCGAAATTGATTGCTCTAGTTTTTGTTATACTTATAGTATATTTGTAAATATTAATTTACGTTTTTGTGGAATTTTCGCGAATTATGCTTTCTGCTGCGCGCACACCGTCAACGCCAGATGAAACTATACCTCCCGCGTATCCCGCGCCTTCTCCTATTGGATAAAGTCCAAAAACCGTGGGGCACATGTACTGCTCGTTTCGGAATATGCGTATTGGCGAGGTAGAGCGTGTTTCAGCGCCTGTAAGAGTAGCAGAGGGATAATAAAATCCCCTCATCCATTTATCGAATTCTAAAATTCCCAATTTTAGGGAATCTGTTATGAATAGAGGCAGATACTCCCTAGGAGAAGCATGCAAAACTCCACACGGATACGACGGTTTTACTTCAAAATCAGCTTTTGCAGCTCTGTTATTTAAAAAATCATCCATTCGGATTGCAGGAGCGGAAAAGCTTTCGCCGCCTGCTATGAATGCCGCTCTTTCTATTCTTCGCTGAAGCTCGATACCGCCAAGCGGTGAATCAGTGCCAAAATCTTCTTTTCCGACACTTACCAGGTGAGCTGCATTGGAATTTTCAGCGTTTCGGCTATACTCACTCATTCCGTTGGTAACAATTCCGCCCTCCTCGCTGGCTGCGGCAACAACAGTTCCCCCGGGACACATACAAAAGCTATAAACACTTCTGCCATTTGGCAGGTGAGTTACAAGATGGTAGGATGCCGTTCCGACGGTATCCGCCGTTTTTTTATCTCCGTAAACGAGCTCGTTTATATACTCTCTCGGATGCTCCATACGAACTCCTATGCCGAAAGGACGGGATTCCATAGGAACACCTAAGGAATAAAGCATCTCAAAGGTATCCTTCGCGCTATGCCCTGCGGCAAGTATGATGCGGTCGGTAGAAATAATCTCTTCTTTTCCTTCCTTTTCGTATTTTAATCCTGTTATTTTGCCATCCTTAATAATAAGTGACGTAAGGCGGCTTCTATATAAAAATTTGCCGCCAAGGGATTTAATTTTTTCCCTTATATTTTCTACGAGTTTTGGAAGCTTATCCGTACCTAAATGCGCGCCTACCGTATAAAGTATATCGTCGGGAGCACCTGCAAGAACAAATTCAGACAAGACCTTATACTTATACTTATCCATACCGCCGACTTTAAGCTTACCGTCTGAAAAAGCGCCCGCGCCACCCTCACCGAACTGAATATTGCTCTCGGTATCAAGAACTTTTTTTGAAAAGAATTCGTTTACAGTGCGCGCTCGTTTATCAACAGGGTCGCCTCGCTCAATTATTATAGGCTCGGCTCCCGCCTCCGCAAGAACAAGAGCCGCAAAAAGTCCCGAAGGGCCCGCGCCGACTACCACAGGTGAAACGGTAAACGCGCTTTGCTCTATGCAAAAATCGTACACAGGGCACTCGGAGACCTTTTTCTTCATCTTTAATAGTCCTGCTTCTCTTTCAGCAGAAAAAGAAACACCCACGGAAAGAATATAGCCTATTGTGTTATCTATTTTTAATGTTTTTTTAAGAATTTTAATTTCGCGTATCTCGTGCTTTTCTATCGGCAGATAATTACATAAAGCATCCTTTATATTATCCACGCTATAATCAGCAGATACTCTTATTTCGGTCTTTATCATTTTTTGACTCCCGAATTTTTTCTATAATAATTTTACCACGCTAAAGAATAATTTGCAACCTCATTCTGCATAAAACGAAAAAAGTTTGCAAAAATAAGGCATAGCAGAGTAAATCTTTGCAACTTTATTACAAGGAGAAATCCCTATGATGAAAAAGATATTAATACTGCTTCTTATCGTCGCGGCTACTCTCACTTCTCTGGTATCATGCAGAGGCCGTGGTGAAGGTGAGATTTCGGTATTCTATTACACATACAGCGACACATATATTTCCGGTGTAAGAGGCGCTCTGGACTCACTTTTTAAAAGCGCGAAGCTAGACTATAACAATTATGATGCGAACAGCAATCAGACTACACAGACAGAGCAAGTTGACACCGCTATCGCAAAGGGCTCACGCATGCTTATTGTCAATATAGTTGACACGGGATCTGATGATGCAGCTAAAAATATTGTAAACAAAGCGAAAAACGCAAACATTCCCGTTATATTCTTTAACCGTTCGGTAAGCGAAGAGGTAGTTTCAAGCTACGATAAGTGCGTATTTATCGGCACGGATTATGAAATGGCAGGACACATGCAAGGCGAGCTTATCGGCAACTATCTTATCAAGAACTATTCGGCATGCGACCTGAACGGAGACGGAAAGATATCTTACGTTGTTTTTAAAGGGCAGCAAGGAAACGCAGAGGCAGAAGCCAGAACGAAATATGGTGTTGAGGATGCCAACGCAATTCTTGAAAAGAACGGAAAGCCCTCGCTTTCATTCTACGACTCGCAAAACACCAATAAATATCTCGTTGACCAAGGCGGAAACTGGTCGGCTCAAGCGGCTAACGATTATATGAAAACCATCCTCTCGGCTTACAGCGAAAGCGGAAAAAACATGATTGAGCTTGTTATCTCCAATAACGATGAAATGGCACTGGGTGCGATTTCCGCCCTTCAAGAGGCAGGATACAATAAAAAGGGCTCTACCGTTATACCCGTTTTCGGAG
This sequence comes from Eubacteriales bacterium, assembly GCA_045644805.1. Taxonomy (GTDB): domain Bacteria; phylum Bacillota; class Clostridia; order Oscillospirales; family CAG-272; genus UBA1740. Next base: position 6,781 of record JAZRHO010000035.1, read on the forward strand.
TTGATGCAACTGATGCCGCAGTGGCAAAAATCAATGACGGTGCAATGACCGGTACTATCAAGCAGGATTCAAAAGGAATGGCAGAGATTATCCTTAAGGTTGCGGAGAACTTTATCGGAAATATGGATATTTTTGAAGGTATTGACAAGGATAACGCTGTCGGTACTTGGAGAATAAATATTCCCTATTCTGCTTACACGGGCTCGGAGAACAAATAAAGGGGACTTCTTTTTATGAAAAAAACCGAGCTTCTTCGAATGGAGAATATTTCTAAAAGTTTCCCCGGTGTCAAGGCCCTTGACAAGGTGTCCTTTACGTTAAAAAAAGGAAGCGCTCACGCTCTAATGGGAGAAAACGGTGCAGGCAAATCAACACTTATGAAATGCCTTTTCGGTGTTTATCAGAAGGATTCGGGAAGCATATTTTTAGAAGGCAACGAAATTGAGTTCAAAAATTCAAAGGACGCGCTCATAGGCGGTGTTGCCATGGTGCATCAAGAGCTCAATCAAGCGCTTAAGCTTAGCGTTGCGGAAAATATGTGGCTCGGCAGATTTCCGCGTTTGGTATCTTTTTTACCGTTCGTCGATGAAAAAAGCATGATAAGGCGCACCCGAGAAATTTTTGACTCACTCGGCATAGATATAGACCCGAGGAGAAAAATGGAGAGTATGCCTGTCTCACAAAGGCAGATGGTTGAAATCGCAAAAGCGGTATCGTATGGCGCTAAGGTGATAGTTTTCGACGAGCCGACCTCATCACTCAACGGTGAAGAAGCCGAACGGCTCTTCTCAATAATAGAAAAGCTTCGCGCAGACGGCTGCGGTATAATATATATATCGCATAAAATGGAGGAGATACTCCGCATCTGCGACGAGGTTACGATAATGAGAGACGGAAAATATATCGCCACCAAAGACGCAAAAATAGTCACAACAGATGAAATAATTAAGCTCATGGTCGGACGCGAGCTATCTCGAAGATACCCCGAAAAGAATCATGAGGTCGGAGAGCCGCTTCTGGAAGCAAAGGAGATATGCGCGGAATATTCTTCGCTTTCCGACGTTTCATTTACGCTGCGAAGGGGTGAAATACTTGGTGTTTCAGGACTTGACGGAGCAGGCCGTACCGAGCTTCTTGAAAATCTTTTCGGAACTGCTAAAAGAAAAAGCGGGCGTATATTCTTAGGCGGTAAGGAGATATTTAACAGAACGCCCGGAGAATCTATAAAAAACGGATTTGCTTTCGTCACTGAGGAGCGTCGCCGAAGCGGTATATTCGGAATCCTCGGCATACGCGAAAATACGGTTATTTCTTCGCTTAAATCCTTTAAGATAGGACCATTGCTATCAAAAAGAAAAATGACAGCAAAAACACACGAATATATAAAAAGACTTAATATCAAAACACCGGGCGCAGATACGAAAATTCGTTCACTCTCTGGCGGAAATCAGCAAAAGGTCATATTCGCGCGTTGGCTCTTACGTGAACCCACAGTGCTTCTCCTCGACGAGCCGACAAGGGGCATCGACGTCGGCGCAAAGTATGAAATATATGCCCTTATAATAAAGCTTGCCGAAGCGGGTAAGGGCGTTATTCTCGTATCCTCCGAAATGCCGGAGCTGCTCGGACTCTGCGACAGAATACTCGTTATGAGCGGAGGAAAGCTTGCAGGAGAGGTCTTGCCATCTGCATCTCAAGAGGAGATAATGAAGCTGGCAACCAAGTACGTTTAATCTAAAATAGTAAACAACAGTTAGAAAAAACGTTAATTTCGGAACAATAAACAGAAAGGTCTTTTATGGAAGAAAAGAAAAGTTACCGTGAAAGAATAGCGGGGGCATTTCACGGCATGGGTAATAATGTGAAAGGCAAAATTTCCGACTTTCGCTCACTTCCCGCCCCCGACAAGAGAAAGCGTATTACCGATGCGCTTTTAAACAACGCTATGTTTATAATGATAATCCTCGCGGTTATCGTTATCGCAATATTAAAGCCACGATTTCTTTCCGTCGCATCGATAATCAACATAATTTCGCTGACGGCGGCAAAGCTCCCTATTGCTCTGGGAATTGCGGGCGCAATAGTTCTCACGGGTACGGATATTTCCGCAGGACGGGCAGTAGGTCTTACAGCCTGCATTGCGGCTTCCCTTTTGCAAAGCTCGACATACGCATCCAAAATATTCCCGGGACTTGACCCATTACCTATACCCGTGGTAATTATTGCGGTTATTTTAGTGGGTGCTCTCATAGGTCTTGTCAATGGATTTTTCGTTGCGAAATTCAAGCTCCATCCATTTATAGTAACGCTTTCTACTCAGCTTATGATCTACGGACTAATACTGCTCTATCTGCAGATAGGCTCAAATGGCGGTCAGACTCTTTCGGGTCTTGATTCCTCGTATCTCGACTTTATAGCAGGTCCTCTGTTCAGAGTCAGCGGTATAGCCGTGCCGAGATACGTTATCTATTCGATAATCCTTACGGTTATAATGTGGTTTATATGGAATAAAACGACCTTCGGCAAGAATATGTTCGCCACAGGCTCTAACGAGGAAGCGGCAAACGTTTCGGGTGTTAACGTTTTCTTGACCGTCATCGGGGTATTTATTCTTGCGGGTATCATGTACGGTATCACGGGATTCATAGAGGGCGCGCGAATAGGCTCAAGTGCATCTTATACAGGTCTTAACTATGAAAGCGACGCTATCGCAGCCTGTGTTATCGGCGGAGTTTCCTTCGTCGGCGGTACGGGAAAGATAGGCGGTATCGTTGTTGGCGTGCTTTTACTTCAGATAATATTCGTAGGTTTAAACTTTTTATCTGTCGACCAAAACCTGCTTTATATCATTAAAGGTCTTATAATTCTGCTCGCCTGCGCCATTGATATGAGAAAATATCTTGCTAAAAAATAAGGGGTATCGTCTATATGGAAAACAACGAAAATACAAACAGTGCCGGCAAACGAAAAACTATCTATGACGGCATTAAAATTTCCGAGCGAGGAAGAGATATTATAGTATTTTCCCTCTCGTTGCTGTTGATTATATGCTTTGTGATAGCCTTTATTACGGCAAAATAGTCGCATAATATTTAGGCGCAATTAGGGGCTAGCTCAAGTTCAAAAAACTTGGCTAGCCCCTGTTTTTTATTAATTTTCCTTAATTCTTAATTAGACAACCTCTCTTTTTTATTCGGTTACAGTGATACTTGCAATTATTTGCGTCATTTCTTCCAAGGAAAAATCACCTGTACAGGTAAGACAAAATACATAACCGTCTTGTATCCATACAGAGGAATATGTATTATTTCGGTAAACGTAATAAACGGTATATTCTCCCACTAAAATGGTTTTATATGATTCAAATTGGGTGTCAAGGCTTACTCTCGAATCATGACCTATACCCTGCTCCAAAATTACGGTTTCACCTTTATTAGTCCATATTGTCGATATTGCTGTATTAAATTCTAAATATTCTGTTTCCTCAAAGCCTTCAGGCAGATATGAAGGCTCATATCTTTCTTCGATTGCCTCCTTCAATTCCTCTTCGGGGTCAAACGCGGTATATTTTTCAAATGCATTAATAATAAAATTTTTAAAGGCAAATCCGAGAAGCATAAGAACCGATGCAATAATTGCGGCCACAATGATTGCTTTACGGAATTTTATCGTTTTTAGAGATACATTTCCTCTTTGATTTATAATATCATTTATTTTACACGTGTACTCGTCGGAAGCATCAATACTAACATCAGGCGCTGACTCCATTAATCTAAGCTCACGCATTTCTACTTCAAGCAAAGCACTTTTTATAAGTTCCCTCTCTTTATAGATCATGGGCTTTAACCTCGTAAATTATATTTTTTAAGATTTTTTTACCTCTCTGCAATTGACTTTTCACTGTAGATTTAGGTCTATTTAATGAATCTGCTATCTGCCCGCAATTGAGATCTTGAAGATAGTGCATTGATATGACATCTCTGTATTTTTCAGGCATTCGCTGTATGCAATCTATTACTCTTCTGTGCATTTCGTTATGGAACACTTTTTCCTCAACACTGTCATCTGAGGGCAAGTCAAAGAAATCATCTATATTAAAAACGACCGGCACGCGTTTTTTCTTCTCTATGATGTCATAGCAAGCATTTTTTAGCACCTTGAAAATGTATATACGCAATACGTTTTCGTCTGTCGCTCTAATATTATCTATGTTTCTTGCAATAGAAAACCATGCATCCTGCGCGGCATCCTCTGCATCATGAATATTGCCCAGTATTTTATATGCTGCTCTTATGATTTTTTCGTTGTATTTATTATATATTTCAGTGAATTTATCTTTTTGTTTTTGATCTTCAATAGTGGCAAGGTATATAAAAAGCATTGTATAAAAAATCCTCCGCTGAATATTTTATCACAGCACATCACAAAAATCAATATTTTCGCTTAACATAATTTTTTGTTTTTTTCTGTTTTTTTGCATCCTTTTTCAAAAATTTTCCGTCTTATATTATAGAGGAATAAGTAAATTTAATCTAAAACAAATAAAGAAAGGGGGTGAAAGTATGAAAAAGATTATGAGCTTCATATTGTGTTTTGCTCTTTTACTAGGCGCTTTTGGAATTTCTGCATTTGCATCTGATGACGGTATCTCAGCATATCTTGTAAATGCTTCTAATACGTATTCGAATTTTAACATTTCAGATAGTGGCATTGCATCCGTTTATGTCAGTTATCATGGCTTCGAAGGCGTTATGACATATGCGAAAATAACAATAACGCTTCAAAAAAGAAGTTTTCTTCTTTTCTGGAACGACGTAACCGAATGGGTTGACGAATCATATGAGAATTATTTTGCCACAGAGCACACTTGCACGGTTTCAAACGGTACTTACCGAGTAAAAATTCAGTATGAAATAAGCGGTACAAGCGGAGAAACTGATATTATAACAGAGGAACTAAAAGATTCCTACTAAAAAAGGAGACAAAAAATGAAAAGATACTCAAATTTTTATAAGGCATTAAGTTTTGTAATTGCACTTTGTACATTGTTTTCCCTTTTCTCAACTATAGGTATTTATGCTTATGATGAAGATGAAGCGGAAGAAGTATCGGATAGCAGTGAAATTATTGAAACTGATGAAAACGGCGATTATTATTTTAACGACGCAGGTGAAGTCCTATATCTTGATACAAATAATCAAACACATTTTTCCAATAATGAAGCAATTTCCGCTATATTCTTCTTAAACTCCGAATCCTACATAGAAAGCATTACTTACGAATCAGAGGATTTCGGTGTCATTTCTATGGCAATCGACCCAAATGATTATCAAAAAATTAATGCTGAGCTATCTTGCAGTACTAAAGATATTCTCTATTACATAAAAATAACTGCATGTCTTGCGAATGATAATACCGTTTGTGGTCAACTTTATGCTATAAAAAATGATCACGGAATATTTATAAGTCCTTATTCAGAGGAGGATGCCACCGACTCATATTATGCATATCTTATCGAAGAAGGGTTAATGAGCGAAGAAGAACGCCGCGAATTAAAGAATGAATACAACAAGCAGTTTGTAAATGAAACAGTCGAAACGTTTCCCCTCACAGAAACAAATTCCGGAATATCTACTCGTGCATCGTCAGGAGGCTCAGGGGATACAGGATTTGCTTTATATGCTTATTGGAGAGATTCATCCAATAACACGCACCCTATAAGAGGCGCTAAAGTAATGATATACGATAGCGAAGTTGGCGGTGAAGAACATCTAATAACCTTAAACACAAACAACAGTGGATATTGCTACTTTTACTTTAATAATCCTGACGGTGTTTTCGACTTTGAAAACGGTGGATATGATATATTTGTACGAATATATCCCGAAGATTTAAATTCAAATATTAAGTTGCGTGATTCATCGGGAGTCGAATATTATTACCAAAGCAGTGTTTTAGAAAATGTCAGCACAGGCGTAACAACATCTCTGACGGCAAGTTTCAATATGAGTACTAATTCGTCGGGAGGGGCTACAGATCATTCAAGTAATAACGGTCAGTTAGCTCATGCTATGCAGATATTTCAGGCTTTGTATATGGCCCAACAATATGCTAGTACAATGTTAACTTTAACCACGGGAGAAACACTTGAACCTGTTACTATTTATTACCCCATGGCTTCCGAGTCCGGAGGATGCGCATATTACGATTATAATAATTCAATAAGAATTACCGGAACCACTGCTACCAATCCATCATATCCCCAGCCATACGCTTCATGGGATATTATAATGCATGAATATGGACATCATGTTGAAACACAATGCAATATAGTTGAATACGTTTATTCTATATATGGTCATACTCCTCAAAACAATTATGCCGATATCTTAGACAACAAATCCGATGGCATGAAGCTAACATGGGGAGAAGCATGGGCAACCGTTTTTGGTCTCATGGCTCAAAGTTATTATTCATCATATCTGACTAATATTGCATATACTAACG